>NZ_JAVJZI010000239.1:0-57181 GCF_040223135.1 Coleofasciculus sp. G3-WIS-01 | reverse complement strand
GACACCCAATTGGGGTAGACATAGGTGTAGGGGCGAAGCATTTGCGTACTATACTTATGCCACTTCCTGTTCACTAATCTCCGCAAATGCTTCGCCCTTACTGGCGACCAGCGATGGCGTTGTTGTCAAGCCGCCTAAGTTTTTTAGGACACTACAAAGCAAGCTTAAATTGCTGCAACGTAGGCTGTCTAGGAAACAGAAGCGGTCAAAAAATTACGAGAAAAAACGACTCAAAGTTGCCCGACTTCACCACTACATTGACAACATCAGGAAAGATTTTCACTTCAAGCAAGCTCACGCCCTTTGTGATGCTGGCGATATGGTTTTCATGGAAGATTTAGACTATAGAGTTAGCGCCAAAGGGATGTTGGGTAAGCAGATGCTTTATGCGGGTTTTGGTCAATTTCGTACCATTACCCAATATGTGTGTTGGAAGCGTGGGGTGTAGGGGCGAAGCAATTGCGTACTATACTTATGCCACTTCCTGTTCACAAAACACCCCAAATGCTTCGCCCATACTTGGTGTTGTTGATGCCAGGGGTACTTCTCAGGAGTGTCCTGAATGTAAAGGTGAAGTCAAAAAAGACCTAAGTGTTCGGGTACATGATTGCCCTCACTGCGGCTACAAAACCGATAGGGATGTTGCCAGCGGTCAGGTAATCAGAAACCGAGGAATAAAGTTAATTGGTACCGATGGGCTATCGGGAAAGGAAACTGCCTGTGCAGCCGAACTACCGGGGGTTGAGGTAACTCAATCTAGGCAAGTGGCGCAATCCCCAAGGGGAATAACCAGGAAATCCTCAAAGTGATTTGGGGAAGCCCACACCATAATTTTCAATTTGGTGTGGGAGGATGTCACCCTACCGCTTGTTATGGCTTATTTGACATTCGCCATTTGTCCAACATCCGTTACCCCCAACGTTTCCACCGTCAAAACCTGCGGCGGCGTTGCATCTGGCGGATACAAAAAATCAAATTGCACCAATCTCTGACTCGATGGTGGCATAGACAGCGTCACTAACGGTTCCCCTTTTTGTCCCCGTCGTTGAACTAAATGCCAATACCCTGTCCGAGGTAATCCCGCATCATCGTTATAGCGCAGTCGCACCGTTCCTCGGAAAAAGACTTGGGGCGCGGGTGGTTCCAGAAAGCGTAATCCCTGCTGAATTTGCTCTTGTTTCAGAGGTGTTTGCAGGGATACTCTCACCGTTTGCGTCTCCCTTGTCGGATTCACTAAGGGTAAGGTTAAACCATATTGCACTCCATAGTTTCCATGGGCAAAATAGGCAGTATCGGGATACCGTACCAGCATCCGCGCACTCTGACTTTGACCTGTACCTAAACGTCCACCGGGTAAAGTACTCAATCCATAGGAAAAGGCGTCTCCTGGTTCAGGAATGGTTAAAACCTGGGAGGTGGGACTATCGGTTAACTGAGTTTGCCACTGTGATCCTTGAGCCACACCTGCAACCCGACCATAGATGATTTGACCCGTTGTCGAGTCAGGTGGAGTAGGAGTGCGATCGCGTGGTCCGGCTAATTCCCCTGTATCCAATAGCTGCTGCCATTCTACCAGGGTGGGGGCGCGTTCATTTCCCGCCTCATCAGTGGGTGCATAACGGGCGAGACTCGCCAGATATACCTGTCCATCACTGCGTAACCGCATTAACGTGGAACGACCATTAATTGGCGGTTCCAATGGTTTCACGGGAATTGGTAAATTGAGTAACATACGGCTTTCTTGAGGCGGAATCACCACTTGCGGCGGAAACTGGGCTTGGCGATATCCTCTCAAGATATCACTCATTACCCGACTACCAGGACCTGCATACACTGTACTTTGAGGATTCTCAACTTGAGAGGGTAACTGGATAAACGGTGCATCGGGTTGACTCAAATAACTAGCCGCTTGCAAAATATCAACCGTGACCGATTCTGTACCAGGATTATGTACAAGTATTCCCTGATAAAGCGTCCGTAAATCATCAGGTGTTGGCGCTTTAGCAACGTGGTGGGCAAAGATATCAAAGCGTCTCTGAAAGGGGAAGTTTAAGTGGGCGCTGGGAGTGGCTTTGTTGTTCCCAGGAAATGTAGAGAGTAATATCCCCTCAGTTTGGACGAGTTCCGGACTATTGCTATTGAAAACGGGAATCTGATCCAGTTGTCCCGGTAACGGACGCACTTGTTGCGGTTGTACAATCTCCACTTGGGGTGGGGGTGTAGGGGTAGCTTGGGCGAGGGGGAAAATGGGTAAAAACGCGAACATGAACAGATAAAGGTTTTTAGGAAATAGGGAACGGGTAGCAAAGAAAATAAGTATACTGCATTACTTTGATAACCGCCAATACTGCTGACCGGAATAAACAGTATATTATCTTAGAAAAAAGGGGTAATTTAGTCGTTGGCTATAACTACTTTTATCCAAGTGACAATGTTAGTTGCTTTCGAGGAACAGCTAATGGTAGATCTATCACTATGACAAACTTTTCTTAGGTAGGGCTAATACCTAACACCTATCCCCACCACAATACTTATTCAGCAGACCCTATGTAACTTTATTTCCGGCTAATTCAGTAATCACCTTTTCTAATCCAGCAACAACTCGCGCTAATCGTTCATAGTCTACTTTATCGGGCGTATCTTCGTCAGTATGATAGTAGGGATAGCGAAAAGGTGCCGTATCTGTAACCATTACACCAGGATAACCCTGCTGCCAAAATGCCCACTGATCTGACCAACCCACACCGGGAATTAAATTAGGTAACGTCGCACCCTCAGAGGGAAATTTGGCATGGCGGCGGAAGGATTCAACGACGTTGTGAACAAGTTTTGTTGACCCTAAATTGCCGACAAAAGCAATAAAATTTCCTTGTAAGGGATAAATCCGATCTAAGGGAAACGGATAGCGCTGAGAACCAATCTTATCAGAATAATAACCCATCGTTTCCAAACTCAGCATCGCCACAATATTCTCCTTGCGATCGCGGCATCGTTTAGCATAGACTAGACTCCCCATATTATCTGTCTGGAAAAAGGGCGGTTCCTCGTTCACAAACTCTACAAAACGCAGAGTCCTAGTTGGCTTTTTCCCCACAAATAAACGCGCCAGTTCTAAAGTTGCGGCTGCGCCCGTACCGTTATCATTCGCCGCCGGACTGGTATAGACTGAATCGTAGTGACCCCCAACGACAATGATTTCATCGGGTTTTTCAGTACCAATAATTTCGACTTCTACATTGTAGTAAGTTTGATTGTCTATTTCGTATCCCTGTCCCTTGACTGTATACCCAGCTTGTGATAATTCTTTCTCGAAAAAATCAGTCGCCGCGATTAAACCGTCATAGTACAAATAGTTGCGCCGTCCAATTTCACCCGCCAGTTTTTCCACATCTTGCTCAAGAGCGTTTTGCAAGGCGATTTCGTTTTGAGTCAGAGGTGGGAGTTCACCCTGATAACTTTCTCCAGGCATTCGGATCATCAGGAACCACGCGCCAACGATGACAAGTAAAAGGATGATACTCAGTATAGCGAGTCGGACGGCTCCGGAGCGATTTAGGAGGGGAATTTTCCACCACGGTTTACTCAGTCGGTCATTTGTCATTTGTCAGGGAACTCTTAACAGGGAATACAACATAATTTAGACAGGGCGGGTTTAGTGACATCTGGGTGAAAACCTTCCCGTTAATAGTGAAACCCGCCCCTACACATAGACGGGTCATGGCGCGTCTGTACATTCCCCCATCTCTGTGTTCTAAGAAACCACCTCATCAGTGTTATTCGACCTGGGAGGTAACGTGCAACAATTAATATCATTCAAACAAACCTTACCCCACTGCAACGCCCAACGCACCAGTGCGACCCGATTATCAGTATGGGTCTTCTGCAAAATATTACTAATATGATTATCGACAGTACGCTTACTGATTTCCAGATCTTGGGCAATCTCCTGATTGGTTAAACCAGCGGCGACCAGTTCTACAATCTGTAATTCGCGGTCTGAGAGAGAAACTGACTTATCCGACTTGCCACCAGCCATAGGTATTTTGCCCTTGGTACATTTACTTATGCCTTTTTAATTCTAACGAACTCTGGGATACCTACACGCCATAAATCATCATGGTTTGAGAGATTTTTTTTAACTAGGGGTAAAGCCTCTGGTAGTCTGAGGGAAAGGTTGAGGTATATATTGCCGTGACTAATCCCCGTGTTCTGTGCCTCGGTGAAATTTTATTTGATCGCCTAGCCAATCAGGTGGGGCGACCCCTGGAACAAGTCGAATCCTGGACGCCTTACCCTGGGGGAGCGCCAGCGAATGTGGCTTGTGCGTTAGTTAAGTTGGGTACCCCGGCGGGTTTTATCGGATCTGTGGGAGTCGATGAGCCAGGAAACCAGCTTATCCGATTATTAGAGGATGTGGGTGTGGATAGTAGTGGTGTTCAGCGTCATCCCACTGCACCAACCCGACAGGTTTACGTGCTGCGAAAAGAAACAGGCGATCGCGAATTTGCTGGATTTGGTGATTTCGACACATCCCAATTTGCCGACGCCTTCCTTGATGCTTCTAAGTTACCCGAATCCTTATTTGAGGGGGCTGATTATTTAGTTTTGGGTACCCTAGAGTTAGCCTATCCCAAAACCCGACAAGGGATTTACAAAGCCCTGGATCTTGCCGATCGCTATGATGTCAAAGTATTGGTGGATATTAATTGGCGTCCCATGTTTTGGTCAGATCCTACTCAAGCAAAACCACTGATTGAGGAAGTTGTCAAGCAAATCGATTTTCTCAAAATAGCCAAAGAAGAAGCCGAGTTATTCTTTGATACCTCAGATGCGGGGGCGATTACCCATCGTCTAGATTCAGTGGAAGGAGTTTTGGTCACTAATGGGGAGCAAGATATAACCTACTGTCTCGGTGAACAGGAAAGCACATTCTCACCTTTTACCATGAATGTGCAAGACACCACAGGGGCGGGTGATGGTTTTGTCGCGGGCTTTGTTCACCAACTTTGTCAAAACGGATTAAAATGTCTAGCGACGCCAGAGTCAGCACGAGATGTCGTCAAATACGCCAGTGCGGTTGGGGGAATGACGAGTCTAAAACCTGGTGCGATCGCGGCTCAACCAACCGCAGCCGAGGTGGAAGCGTTTTTGCAGGATAAGGATTAATCTACTTATTGTAGGAAGGGGATAGAAATACAGAGGCACAGAGAACACAGAGGAATCTTTGTGTCTTCTGTGTGGGTTTATGTCTGTTTAGGTTCCTGAGCGCTCCCGATGATTCAACTGATTTTCCTGCGATCGCTTCTTGCGTTCGGCGTATTCATTAAAGTTCACGACTTGAGAATCAGAGGTGGGTATATCATCGTTAGGGTTGGCTCTAGAAACCTCTGATGGAATGGTTTGATTAATCGTCCTAAAGTTCTGAATCGGAGGATCTTCAACTTTATGATACGTTACCCCACGAAATCGATAGGTTTGGACTAATGGTGGCTGAGGTTGTCGTGGCTGAGAATAACGGATAGATTGACCCCTATGATATTGGGTGACAACGTTATCCTGCTTGGAGTTACTCCCTTGGATCACCATTGTCAACTTTCCGTTAACCATAGTTATTATTTTCCGTTTTAATAACTCTTTCAATGTGTCCCAATTTTCCTGGGGATGCTCTCTCAGCCAAGAGTCCACAGCTTTCAGCGCAGGGACAGGAGGCAGATTAAATTGCATCAAAAGAATAGCGAGAACTTTTCCTTCAGTTGTCATTTTTTTAGGGGGGTGAGAAAGCAAGTAGTTGGGAAAGCAGATACAGCTTGGAGGAGTGATCTAGGTTCTGGACAAAAAACCTTGATGCTAATTCTCCATTTTGTTAAGAAAGTTATCTATAATTGTCTTCGGGATCAATATGCTACTGCCTCAGCCATTTCTTTTAACTTTTTTCAGCCATTTGGTGTATTGACAAGATTGGTCATTTGTCCTTTGTCATTCGTCATTGGTCATTTGTTTGCTCCCCTGCTCCAAAAATTAAAATCGCTCAATTCCTTGTCAGTAGAGACGTAGTATGCTACGTCTCTACTTTTTCCTATTGCCTATTGCCTATTCCCTCCCCGCGTAGCGCTATAACTGATGTTTCGGCGATCGCTTCTTGTGTTCTGCTGATTCATGTTGAGGATCAGACATGGGTATATTCATTACAGGGATAAGCTCCTGAAGGAAAAGTTGTCAATAGCTTTTTCTTGAAGATTACGTGAAGATTAAGGACTAGGTTAGTAAAGATTCTGTAAAGATGATGCTTCAATGCAAATTTATGTTAAAAAAAACTATATGCCACGTATGCGAGAAGCGAGGTTGGGGTGAAAAATGCTCTTGGGAAAAACCGATAATGATGACAATACCGTAATTGTTCCCTTCAATGTTCTTACACCTAACCTAGAAGTATCAGCAGCACAAGTAACAGATGCTAATGGGAATCCAGTAACATCGGTAGCGGCAGATGAAACAGTTACTCTGTCTTGGACAGTATTTAATAGTAGCACCACGGCAACGGCAGGAGCAAATTGGTGGGATAGAATCTATATTTCCCAAGATACAACCCTTGATAGTTCGGATACTTTATTACTGAGCGAATATACAAGTTCGTTTACACCGTTGGCAGCGGGAAATGACTATACCATTAACCACAATGCGACTATCCCAGAAATTGCTACAGGGGATTATTTCTTCCTGTTTAAGGCTGATGGTACTGAGGTACAACAAGAAACAGATGAAACGGATAATATTACGGCGATTCCGATTCAGATTGATGCGCCTGCTGACTTGGTAGTCAACTCCATAACTGCACCAGCAACAGCCAATTTTGGTGATACCATTACTATTGATTGGCAAGTTGCCAACTCAGGAATAGGAACGACTACCAGAACATGGCGCGATCGCGTCTTTCTTTCTAGTGATAATACCATCAGTACAAATGATACTATCTTACTGACCGAATTCGCTCCAACGACTCTCGCTTCAGGTCAAACCTACAATCAGTCAGTATCGGTTACTTTACCCTTAAATAACTCCATTCAGGCGGGGACTTACTTCCTTTTAGCTCAGACGGATAACCTTGAGCAACAGTTCGAGACGAATGAAACCAATAATGTTAACTCAACCCAAATTGAACTGACAATTCCGCAGACACCCGACTTAATTGTCAGTAATATTAGCGCTCCTCCCACAGGCTTCTCAGGACAGGGGATAGAGGTTTCTTGGACATTGACGAATCAAGGGGATGGGACAGCTAGTGGCACTTGGACTGACCAAGTTTTCCTGTCTAATAATCTCACAGTTGGTAACGATCAATTCCTGGATTACTTTACTTTTACCGGGACTCTTGCACCCGGAGAATCGATAACTCGCACCCAGATAGTAACGCCGCCAATTGATTTAGCAGGCGATCACTATTTCGTCGTTAACACAGATACAAATAACCAAATTTTTGAATTTACTGAGGACAATAATAACAGCGCGATCGCTGACCAGGCAATTAGCCTAGAATTGTCCCCTACTCCTAACCTGCAAGTAACCAGTGTTACGACGCCAACAACAGCCTTCTCTAGTCAGGAAACCGTTATCGAATGGATTGTCACCAATAACGGCACGGCGGCTACCAGTACACCGATTTGGACGGATCAAGTCTGGCTATCTCTAGACCAAATCTTAGATAACAATGATACGTTATTGGGTTCAACAACGAATCCCAGCTTCCTCAATGTAGGCGATAGTTATAGTAATAGTCTTACCGTTACGCTACCCCAAGGAATTGATGGTGATTACTTTTTCATTGTCCAAACTGATGCCGGGAATCAAGTCTTTGAATTAAATAACGAAACTGACAATAATGGAGTTAGTCAAATCCTCACTATTAATGACATTAACGAATCTCCCACGATTACCTCTAACTCCACTCCTAACCTAGATGAAAACACGACTCTAGTTACCACCATTACCGCCACTGATCCTGATGGCGATATTCCCACCTTCTCGATTACCGGAGGAACCGATAGTAGTCTCTTTACCCTTGACCCCAACACCGGAGAATTAAGCTTTAACAACGCTGCCAACTTCGAGTCTCCCCTAGATGCGGATGGGGATAACAGTTATGATGTAGAAATTACGGCTGATGATGGTAATGGCGGTAATGATAGTCAAATTCTCACGATTACTGTTAATGACATTAACGAATCGCCCAGAATTACTTCTAACTCCACTCCTAACCTAGATGAAAACACGACTCTAGTTACTACCATTACTGCAACTGATCCTGATGGCGATATTCCCACTTTCTGGATTACCGGAGGAACCGATAGTAGTCTCTTTACCCTTGACGCCAATACCGGAGAATTAAACTTTAACAATCCTCCCAACTTCGAGTCTCCCCTAGATGCCGATGGAAATAACAGTTACGACGTAGAAATTACGGCTGATGATGGTAATGGCGGTAGCGATAGTCAAACCCTCACGATTACCGTTAATGACGTTAACGAAACTCCCACTGCTAACAACGATAACTTCAGTACGGATGAAGCTACCGCCTTCACAACTGCCAATGTTTTAGACAACGACAATGACCCCGATTCTAGCGATACAATCAGCGTTTCTAACCTCGATACCACAACCACTTTAGGTTTAGTCATCAATAACGGTGATGGCACATTCCACTACGATCCAAATGGTCAATTTGAATTCCTGGCTGTCGGAGAAACAGCTATCGATAACTTCAGCTACACAATCGACGATGGTAACAGCAACACTGACAATGCTACCGTTAACATTACCCTCAACGGCGTTAACGATAGTCCCATTGCCAATGATGATAATTTCACTATCAACGAAGACTCTGTTTTCACCACAGCTAGCTTCTTAGACAATGACAGCGACATCGACAGCAATGATACTCTTACCTTCGCCAGTCTCGATACCAGCAATACCCTCGGCACCGTCACGCTTAATGCCGACAATACCCTCACCTACAACCCCAATCAAGCCTTCGCTTTTCTTAGCCAAGGAGAAACCGCAACTGACAGCTTTATCTACACCCTAGACGACGGCAACGGTGGCATCGATACCGCCACAGTCACCGTAACCATTAATGGCAGCAACGACGCACCCACCCTGAGTACCATTAACAAAACTGGGGATGAAGACACGACGATTTCGTTCACGGCGACTGACTTTACCACTGTATTTAATGATGCTGAAGGAGATAGTCTCAGCCAGATTAATATTCTGTCTCTCCCGGCTAACGGTATCCTCCGTTTAAATAGTACCGCTATAACCCCAGGGGAAACGATTGCTGCCGCCAACCTAGATAACCTCAGCTTTACTCCCGATGCTAACTTCAATGGCACCACTAGCTTTATCTGGAATGCCGCTGATGGTTCCCTATTCGCTTCAGGTGCAGCCGTTAATCTTGCGATCGCGTCGGTGAATGATAACCCAGTGAGTGGAGATGATAATGCTACGACTCTAGAAAATACAGGGGATCTGATTTTTGATTTCAGCGATGGTGAGGATTCTTTTTTACTCACCAATGGTCTAACTTTCGGGCAGTTAAGTATTACATCTAATGGTTACAGTACCTTAATTAGTGATAGTAACACCAGTGAAGTATTGGTGACAGTTTTAGGTGTATCAGACTCTTTAATTACTGAAGCTGACTTTATTCAGGGTTAGAAATTAAAGTCAGGACTGACGCAGCAACATCACTTATGGGGGTAAAGTGCGTTACGCTACTGGACTGACACAGCTAAAATTGTGGAATAGATTTGACCATTGAATCTGGCGCACGCCATGCGCCCCTACAATTCTAATCCACCAATTAAGGTGTGCCACGCCACTACAAATAGAGGCTTTGCGTAAGTCCTAAAAGTAAAAACCAATAGTAAGATCGCTATAGTAGGCACAAAGCCTGCCAGCCGCGAGTCCAGCGCTTACTACAAACCCCATCTGCACTTATGTCATTATCCCAAAAGGAACAATCCCTGAGACAGCTAATTGCCGATAAAATTGCGGCGACACCGAATCAGCGTATTTCATTTGCCGACTATATGGATTTAGTCCTTTATCATCCCCAACAGGGATATTATGCTACAGGTGCAGTTAATATTGGCTCCGAAGGCGACTTTTTTACCTCATCCCATCTGGGTCATGATTTTGGCGAATTACTGGCGGAACAGTTTGCCCAAATGTGGGAAATTCTGGAACAGCCTAAACCCTTCACTTTAGTAGAAATGGGGGCGGGTCAAGGATTGGTTGCGGCTGATGTTTTAACCTATTTACATCGACAGTATCCAGACTGTTTTGCCGCGTTAGACTATATCATTATCGAAAAAGCAGCGGGATTAATTAAGAAACAACAACAAGTTTTAAATCAACTCAATATACCTGAATTGCCCTTACGCTGGTGTACCTTTGATGACCTACCCGATCATTCAATTATTGGGTGTTGTTTCTCGAATGAACTCGTGGATGCATTTCCGGTGCATCAAGTGGTACTGGAAAAGGGACAGCTTCAGGAAGTCTATGTGACAACGATAATGACAGAAACCAATGAAATTCATTTTGGTGAAGTTATCGATGATCTTTCTACACCTCAGTTGAAGGACTATTTTCAATGGATGGGAATTGATTTATATTCGGGAGCCTATCCAGATGGCTATCGGAGTGAAGTAAATTTGGCAGCCTTAGATTGGATTAAAACAATTGCGAGTAAGCTAAACCAAGGATTTTTGCTGACCATTGATTATGGATATTCTGCCGATCGCTATTATTTACCCGTCCGACATCAGGGAACCTTAAAATGCTATTACCAACACCGCCATCATGATAATCCTTATGTCAATATTGGACAACAAGACATGACCGCCCATGTCAATTTTACGGCATTGGAACGACAAGGAGAACTCTCCGGATTACAACCCGTAGAATTGACCAAACAAGGATTATTCTTAATGGCATTAGGATTAGGCGATCGCATTTCGGCACTATCAGCCGGAAACCAGCAGGGACAAGCAATCGCAGGGGCGCAGGATGTAATCAGAATTATGCGGCGTCGGGATGCTTTACATCAACTGATTGACCCGACTGGATTGGGGGGATTCATGGTGCTAGTACAGAGTAAAGGGTTGAGTCTGGAAAAAGCGCGATCGCTTAAAGGATTAACGATTCCGCCAATTGTTTAATTTGTTGTATGTCATTTGTCAAAAGATGTAGGGGCGGGTTTAGGGAAGATGTAGGGGCGGGTTTAGGGAATCTGTAGGGGCGGGTTTAGGGAATTAATTTAGCTAGTCACCAATAACGGAACAACAAAACCCGCCCTCCCCACCAATAACGGAACAACAAAACTAACCCTCCCCACCAATAACGGAACAACAAAACCCGCCCTCCCCACCTATAACGGAACAACAAAACCCGCCCTCCCCACCAATAACGGAACAACAAAACCCGCCCTCCCCACCAATAACGGAACAACAAAACCCGCCCTCCCCACCGATAACGGACGAATGACGAATTGATAAACTTTAGCTTAAGTCTTGGAGCGCAATTTGAGGATAGGTTTCTTCGTCGTATCCCGACTCATCAGCCATCCAGCCATTGACCAGTTCGATGACATCCTTTAGGGAATCATCTTCTGTTTTTGGGAGTGAAGATTGGTCAATGGAACTCAGGCTATAATTAACACTTGGATAGTTCGATATTTTCGAGATTGTATAGGCTGAATCAGGTATTTTTTCAAGTTTTGCCAAAATATCTCGACAAACATCTCGATAAAGAGATACTGGAATATTATCCTTACGAATATTCTCGATATTCAATAAATCTTTTGATTTCATTAAGGTATATTTTGATTGAATCAAACTATCGATTTTTATCCTAGCCTCTAACAACTGCTCTAGAGAAAGGGCATCCAGTCGTTGAATAATTTCGTCAAAAGGTTTGGTTTCTGTCATAACGATTAAAAAGCAACTCAACTCTCTCTATCCTAACGGGGACTGAGTTGCAGCGCTGAATCCACACAATCTCTTACCCTCCTGCCTCCTGCCTTCTGCCTTCTACCGTAATAACCGAACCGCAAAAGAATTAGCACTCACGTAACAAGAGTGCTAAATTTGCTAATGGAGTAACGAGTAAGTATTGGGAACCCTATGGCAAAAATCGTTTCGTTTAACGAAGAATCACGGCGAGCTTTAGAGCGGGGAGTCAATGCTCTAGCAGATGCAGTCCGGATTACCCTTGGACCCAAAGGGCGGAATGTCCTGCTAGAGAAGTCCTTTGGCGCTCCCCAGATTGTTAATGATGGTATCACCGTCGCCCAAGACATTGAACTAGAAGACCCCTTAGAGAATACGGGGGCGCGACTGATTCGAGAAGTCGCATCCAAGACCAAAGAAATTGCCGGCGATGGTACCACAACCGCTACCGTTCTGGCACAGGCAATGATTCGGGAAGGACTCAAAAACGTTGCCGCAGGTGCCAATCCAGTGGCTGTACGTCGAGGGATTGAGAAAACCATTAATCATCTGGTTAAAGAAATTCAGTCCATGGCTCAACCCGTAGTTGGCGATGCGATCGCGCAAGTCGCCACCGTCTCAGCCGGGAACGACGAGGAAGTCGGGCAAATGATTGCCGAGGCGATGGACAAGGTAACCAAGGATGGAGTAATTACCGTAGAAGAGTCAAAATCGCTCTCCACTGAGCTTGAAGTCGTGGAAGGGATGCAAATTGACCGGGGTTATCTCTCCCCCTACTTTGTCAGTGATCAGGAACGGATGACGGTGGAATTTGAAGATTCCTATCTGCTGATTACTGATAAAAAAATTAATAACATCCAAGAATTAGTTCCCATCCTGGAAAAAGTTGCCCGTGCCAGCAAACCCTTACTGATTATCGCTGAAGATGTCGAAGGGGAAGCCTTAGCCACCCTGGTGGTAAACAAAGCACGGGGGGTTCTCAACGTCGCCGCCGTCAAATCGCCAGGATTTGGCGATCGCCGCAAGCAGATGCTGCAAGATATTGCCGTTCTGACTGGGGGTCAGCTCATTTCCGAAGAAATCGGTCTCACCTTAGATACCGCTTCTACTGATATGCTGGGAACGGCGCGGAAAATCACCATTGACAAAGACTCAACCACCATTGTCGCCAGTGGTGACACCAAGTCAGAAGTGGAAAAGCGCATTGCTCAAATCCGCAAACAGCTTGACGAAACCGATTCTGACTACGATAAAGAGAAACTGCAAGAGCGGATTGCTAAACTTGCCGGTGGTGTGGCAGTGATTAAAGTGGGTGCCGCCACAGAAACAGAACTCAAAGATCGCAAACTGCGGATTGAAGACGCCCTGAATGCCACCAAAGCCGCGATCGATGAAGGGATTGTTCCTGGTGGTGCAACCACGTTGATTCGCTTAATTTCTAAGGTTGATGCCATCAAAGCTAGCCTGGATGCTGAAGAACAAATCGGTGCGGATATTGTTGCCAAAACCTTAGAAGCCCCCCTGCGTCAGATGGCAGATAATGCAGGGGTTGAAGGTGCGGTGATTGTCGAGAAAGTCCGAGAGAGCCAAGGCAATATTGGTTACAATGCGGCAACGGGCAAGTTGGAAGACTTAATTGCTGCGGGTATTCTCGATCCCGCTAAAGTTGTGCGTTCAGCACTTCAGAATGCCGGTTCCATTGCCGGAATGGTTTTAACCACCGAAGCCCTGGTTGTCGAGAAACCTGAGCCGAAGTCCGCAGCGCCTGACATGGGCGGCATGGGCGGCATGGGCGGCATGGGCGGCATGGGTGGCATGGGTGGCATGGGCGGCATGGGTATGATGTAGTCCTCACCCGTTTCCTATAATTCATGACTGAAGCAGCTTGTCTAGTTGGACAGGCTGCTTTTTTGGGATTTGCTGTTCGGCATTTAAACCTTAATGCCAATAATGACGAAATCTTTGTCGTGTGAGCATCTTGCTCCCTACTAATGCCCAATTTAAATGCATGATAGCTTACAAGACAGAGAGTAAGGTGGGCAATGCCCACCCTACTGCCGTGACCCAGCTAAAATTGTGGAATAGGTTGTAGGTTGGGTTGACGTAGGAAACCCAACGAAATCCGGTCTTCCGTACTTAGTGTGCTAAACTATCAGTTTTAATATCTTAAAAGCAATCACCATAAAGAATGTAGCGCCTAAGCTCCTCAAAACAACTTGAAATTAGGGGATAAATGGCTAAAGCTCTTGCTGTCGAATATTTTAGCAACTCAAACTAACAATTTAGCACACCAACTACGGAAGACCCAGGAGAATTCGCTTCACTTCATGTTTTGTGGAGGTAGCTTGCCGGTCAAAAAAGGTAAAGCACGATAAAAAAACCGACGAAAAAAGCCTCTTAATCTCTTTTTGTTCAGTAATGTTTCTTCTTTCTCAGCTTCTGGTTTAGGTTCGAGTTGATTTGTCGTAGTCTCAACTCCAGTTATCAGCAGTATCCGAATTGAACGGCTAAATCAGCCCCTACATCTGATTTGTGGGAGACGACATCCACAGTCTGGGATTTGCCGATCGCCTATTTTTTGGGTAACACTGGATGAGACAATGGCAGAGAAGGATTAAACTATGCTTGTTTTTTTTATTCACGGTGTTGCCACATCCAACGTCAGATATGCCGATCCACTACAACGTCTCATTCAGGAAGAGTTTGATCAACTAGGAGAATCTCGTCCCCATTTTTATTCTTGTTTTTGGGCAAATGTCCTAAATGATGTTGGCAAGATATGGAACTGTATTCATCAAGACTTGCAGGAACTTAAGAGAGAATATCCTCAAACTCGCCCAGATGATATTTTCCGTTATCGAGAATTTCGGGAAGGATTCCTATCGGAGTTCGGCGGAGATTTTTTAAGTTACCTAAATCCTGAACGCGGTGCTGCTATCAGAAATCTGATTGCTCAACAGCTAGCCGATTTTCTGACCAAGAATCCTGAAGAAACAGAACTCCATATTATTACTCACTCGCTGGGAAGTGTTATCCTATGGGATATCTTATTTTCCGATAGATTCAGCACTGAAGACCCAGTTCATGATATTCGAGCCGTGATTCATGGCTTGAGCGAGTCTGGAAACATCAGAAAAGTGCATCTCAAGAGCATAACAACAATGGGCTCACCCATTTTATTCCTGAATATGATGTTAGAGGTTAGTCCCGACAAACTTAAGCAATTTGCCAATCGTTATCAAAACCAACCGCTAAGATGGCGAAATATCATTCATTCCTCAGATTTGGTTGCTTATCCGCTGCGGTCAAGCTTAAATCTCCAACTCTCTGATAACATCTTTTTTCGAGATGAATATATCTCGACTGATGCCAATCTAGCTGAAAAAGCTGCCCGTGCTGTTGGTCAATTTGAAGCAGCACTTGCATTAGGTGTCGCTGATGCTCATGGTTCTTATTGGCATTGTTCCCAAACTGCTAATATAGTTACGTCTAATATGCTGGGAAGTCAAGGGATTATCCGAGATGTGATTAATCGTTTAGATAAAGTTCGCGGCATGACCAAGAAAATGTTGGATTTTACCAAAGATAGTCCGACCAATAGAACTTTACAGTCGCTCAATTTTCCAGATAAGAGTGGAATCCTATACCTCGTTGTTAATCCGGTTCAAGTTCATTATATTTATGTTTATGATGATAAAGATAACTGTAAATTTGCTGGATATGTAGGTTGGATGGATACTGGCGGATTAAAAGAAGAAGTTGAATGGATTAAACTAAATCTTTTTGCCAAGTCACGGAATAATCCTTAACCTAAGGATAAACACTCAGGAGCGCTAAATGACACAACGACGTTTCCCAGGGGGCAGGTTAGCCACAAAATCAGATGATAACGATGACGACGAAGATCTATTTGAGTATTTCTATGATAAGCCAGGGAGTCTACCGGGAACCTTAAGCATTGATGAAGATGCTTGTCCGTCATTCATCGTTCTGATTGACTACAACGAAAGCCATGCCAATCGCGTCACGAATTTAACCCCAGACGCCTGTATACCTTACCTGACGAGTGACTCTGTATCTTGGCTTGATATTCAGGGGTTAGGCAGTGAAGATATCTTATTAAGTGTGGGACAAATTTTTGGGTTACATCCCCTGTTATTGGAGGATGTTGTTAATGTTCCTCAGCGCCCAAAATTGGAGGATTACAACGACCAGTTACTGATTATATCCCAGATGGTCATGCCTAAACCCACAGAAGATGGGTTCTGGATTGAGCAAGTGAGTTTTATCTTAGGGAAATCCTATTTGCTGACATTTCAGGAAGAACCAGAACGGGATTGTTTTGAACCAGTACGCGATCGCATTCGGGCAAATAAGGGTAAAATACGTCAAGCGGGTGCGGATTATCTGGCTTATACGCTCTTAGATGCGATCATTGATGGGTTTTTTCCCGTACTAGAAGACTATGGGGAACGCATTGAGGCTTTAGAGGATGAAGTAATTCTCAACCCTAGTCATCAAACTCTGGAGAAAATTTACCAGGTTCGTCGGGAATTACTGGCGTTACGCCGTTCGATTTGGCCCCAACGCAGTGCGATTAATTCACTAATTCGCGACGGTAGTGATTTGATTAGTTCAGATGTTCGTATTTATCTCCGAGACTGTTATGACCACACGATTCAGGTTTTGGATATGGTGGAAACCTATCGAGAATTGGCGTCGGGTTTGATGGATGTTTACTTGTCCTCAGTCAGCAATAAAATGAATGAGGTGATGAAAGTATTGACCGTAATGTCAACGGTTTTCATTCCAATCACCTTTATCGCTGGGGTTTATGGGATGAACTTCCAATATATGCCAGAATTAACCTGGCGTTGGGGATACTTTGCCTGTTGGGGAGTGATGATCACAATCGCGGCGTCTCTCTGCTTCTTTTTTTGGCGTCGCGGCTGGTTCAAGGATTCTCGATTAACCAAGCCTGATTAGTGTCATCCGTTAACTGTTGACTAATCATTTTTCACGAGTTGCTTGCCTGTTGTGTATTGATTAGGGGTTATAATTTTATGGATTTAGCTACCGAAGTTGCCAGAAATGTATTGGTATTAACAATTTATTTTATTGTAGTCGCCTTAGTTTTTAACCGAGCATTTCAATCCCTAGATAAGCTCGTAAACTTTGAAACTGATTCCGCCTATCTCAATAAGGAATTATCCGCCAACAAGCTACAGGATATTCTGAACGTAAAATTTTCATTTGCTGAGAAATACGAATTGGATGAACTGCACCGATTATGCATGAGTATTGAAAATAAATCTAAAGATGTTTTCGTTGAAATTGATTGGAAACAGTGCTTTATTAGTGATTTCGATAAACGGATACGCCGAGCTATTCGCGTGATTCCGGGCAAAAATGAGGCAGCCGCTCAGTCACCGAGTACGATTCTTCCCGGTCAAACTCTAAAAGAAGAGATCAGCGATGAAAAGATCGGTTCCCCCCTTTTTGATCCCAAAAAGCTGCAAGCAGCAGCTGACAAAACCGACTATTTTTACTTGCGCTTATTCTTGAAAATATCGGAAGCAAATGTAGGTGGACGTTCCTGCAACCTACGCTGTCAGTTCATTGCCAAAAATCTGTCTTGGAAAAAAGCACTGACCCTCGCCTTGCAACCCAAATAATTACGGTTATCTGCCCCAATAAATAGCCCACAGCGGTTAAAATAGATGATAAGGAGAGAGTCGGCGCAGGTGGTTGCGGATTCACCCTAGCGGTGAATCTGAGGAAAGTCCGGGCTCCCGAAAGACCAAACTTGCTGGGTAACGCCCAGTGCGGGTAACCGTGAGGATAGTGCCACAGAAACATACCGCCAATTTGTCATTAGTCACTAGTCTTATGTCTATCAAAAAGGACATAAGACAAAGGACAATTGACCAATTGGTAAGGGTGCAAAGGTGCGGTAAGAGCGCACCAGCAGCATCGAGAGGTGCTGGCTCGGTAAACCCCGGTTGGGTGCAAGGTCGTTAGGAACTACGGTTGGTCTTTTACCAGTTCCTGCTTAAAGAGCCGCTAGAGGCGTCTGGTAACAGAGGTCCCAGATAGATAACCACCCTCCTAGTAGTTAGCTAGGAGAACAGAACCCGGCTTACGTCCGACTCTCTCCCTTCTATTCATCAGTCTATTGTCGGGGCTCTTTTCACGGATGAATTATGACCATTGACCCCAGACGACACAAACAACTGCAAAAATTAGTGCAAAAGCTCGGATTACTTGACAATGCACCTGTTCAATGGTATCTTATCGACTTGGCGCTGACTCACCCCAGTATGTCCGCCGATGTGAACTATGATCAGTTGGAATTTGTCGGGGATGCTGTGGTGCGAATTGCTGCCTCAGAGTTATTATTTGAAACCTATCCCAACGCTAAAGTCGGTGACTTTGCGGCAATTCGTTCCGTGTTAGTGAGCGATCGCGTCTTGGCTCAATTGGCTCAAGAGTACGGACTGGAGCGATACTTGCTCTTGGCTCCCAGCGCAGCGGCTGATAAAATGGGTGAGACTTCACGACTGGCTGATGCCTTTGAAGCGATGTTAGGCGCACTCTATTTAAGTACCCACACCTTAGAATTAATTCGCCCTTGGCTTGATCCTCATTTTCAGCGATTAACTGAAGAAATTCTTAAAGATCCCGCCCGCCAAAACTATAAAGATGCTCTCCAAGAATGGACTCAAGCTCACTATAAACGTTTACCCGAATATCGCCTTACCGAAACCAATACCGTTGAGGTAAATGAGAATCGTTTTACTGCCCAAGTTTGGTTTCAAGGTCAGCAATTGGGTGAAGGAAAAGGGCGCTCTAAAAAAGCGGCAGAACAAGCCGCAGCTAAAGAAGCTTTTGCTAAAGTGATTGGTGATTATGGATTGGTAAACTAATCTGTTGAGTCCGTAATTGATAATTGAGCGGGGCGGGCGCGAGTGACATCAGGGTGAAAAAAAAGGATAATGGTGAAACCCGCCCCTACAGATTCAAAAATTCTATGAAGATTAAAATTGCCGTATTGGGAGCAGGACGATGGGGTACACATTTGGTGCGGAATTTCGCGTCACATCCGGATGCCCAACTGGTAGCAGTAGTTGATTCCTCTGAGGAACGCTTAACTCAGCTTAAAGAACGGTTGAAACTGAATGACAATGTGGTTCTAACAGACAATTGGCAGTCGATAGGTTCCCAAATAGAATGTGATGCGGTTGCGATCGCGACTCCGGCTGTGACTCATTATTCCCTGATTCAAGACGCCCTACAGCAAGGTTTCCATGTCCTTGCAGAAAAGCCCTTGACCCTCGATGCGGCTGAATGCCAACAGTTGTCTGATTTAGCCCGTCAACAGCAGCGCCAATTGATGGTAGATCATACCTATTTATTTCATCCGGCGGTTGAGCAGGGCAAAGCGGTGGTGCAATCGGGGTGTTTAGGAGAATTGCGCTATGGCTATGCTGCTCGGACTAATCTAGGACCGGTGCGTCAGGATGTAGACGCGCTGTGGGATTTAGCGATTCATGATATCGCGATCTTCAATACCTGGTTAGGTGAGCAACCTGTGCAAGTTCAAGCCACGGGACGGGTGTGGTTACAACGTCAACAAGGAGCAAGGGACACGGCTGTAGGCGCTCTTTTGACTGATAAAGTTTCACCGCAAACCGCTAATGTAACTAAACCCGCCCTTCTTAGTGAGCAAGATTTAGCAGATTTTGTTTACATTATTTTGACGTACCCGACGGGTTTTCAGGCATATATTCACTTATGTTGGCTCAACCCGGATAAACAAAGGCGTTTGGGGGTAGTGGGGAGTCAAGGAACGTTGATTTTTGATGAGATGCAAAATGATACGCCTCTGACGCTTCAGCATGGGTATTTTGAGCAAAGTGGAGATGTTTTTACGCCTGCGGGTTTACGGCGTGAAGTCATAGAAATCAAGGGGAGCGAACCTTTGGCGGTGGTGTGCGATCGCTTTTTGCAGAGTGTGCGCGGTAATCAACCTGTCTCAGAGTCTTCAGGCTGGGTGGCGGCTCAATTGGTCAATATCCTCACTTGTCTATCCCAGTCTCTCCAACAGGGGGGAGAGCCGATTAAGGTTCCCCAGCTATCTGAGCAGTCAACTTGACAATCCCATCGCGCTCAAGCAAGGTAGCTTAAGTTTCTTCTAGATTATCTTCAGGAAAGACAACATCTTCATACAGCAAAGAAATAGGACATCGGAAATCAACGCTAGTTAAATACACCTCTAGTTCTGTGCCGTTAGCCGTTGTTTCTTCAAATGAATAAGACGTGAGTTCCCATTTTCCTTTCTCATTGAGCCGATAGGATTCCACGTTCATTTTGTCTGGCTCAATCAGAACATATTCTTTTAAGGTATCAATCCGACGATAATGCTTAAATTTCTTGCCGCGATCAAAAGCTTCTGTACCTGGAGACAGGACTTCTACCAGTAAACATGGATGATAGATAATTTTACGCGATCTTTGATCTCGCAGATCGCAACTAACCATCACATCTGGATAGTGAAAAGGTCCCTGAAGCGAAACTCCTACTTTGGCATCTGCCATAAAGACTTTACAGCCTTTACCCCGCAGGTGATTTTTGAGTGCAGATGTCAGATTGACGGCAATGGAGTTATGGGGAAGAGTTCCCCCTGTCATCGCAAAAACTTCCCCATTAATATAGTCGTACTTTAGGGGTTGTTGTTCTTCCCATTCCAGATACTCCTGAGGAGTCATTAATTGAGGTTGGGGTTGAGCAATCATTTGAAATGTTTCCTTTCAATATGAGACATGGGATAGTTTTTCCGGCGCTGTCAATCCCGTAGGTAATCCTAGGTTGATAAATTAATCGGTTGTAACTTTTCCGTTAATCTCGCCAATTGACTCCTGATGTTTAGGCAAGTCTGTTGATAGCTTTTTGGGTTGCTGACTATCCCGTTTAGCTTCTGTAGCCTTTCCTGTTGTTTGGACAAGGGGTAAGCTAATGTTTACCGTCGTTCCCTGACCTTCTCCAGCACTAAACAGAGTAATTGTCCCCCCCATCAATTCGATCAAGTTGCGGGAAATAGCCAGACCGAGACCTGTACCACCGTACTTGCGTGTGGTTGACCCATCTACCATGACAAAGGGACGAAAAAGTTTAGACTGTTGCACGGGATCGATGCCAATTCCCGTATCTTTAACCGTTACAACAACTTGGGAAAGCAACTCTCCAGTTCCTTGATCTTTAGTGACTTGCCCATTGCTGGGAGTATTGGAGACGCGAGCAATAGAGGTAGAATCATCAGAACTTACTAATGGCTGGGTATTTTCACTAGCTGGTTCAATCCGCGTACTGACTGTAATGCTGCCCGAATCGGTAAATTTTTCGGAATTGCTAATAACATTGATCAGGACTTGCTTAAGTTTAGCGGGATCGGCGCGAACTGGAAGTTTTTCATGTAAGTCTTTTGTCTTGAAATCGATACCCTTCAATTGAATCGGTACTGCCTGCAAGTGAATCACTTCATCAAGCAGTTGACGCAGATCGATAAGTTCAATTTCAACCGAGAGTTTACCCGACTCAAGCTTTGCCAGATCCAAAATATCGTTGATAATTTTCAACAGGTGAATGGCAGCCTCATCGGCTCGTTGTAAAAAGTCTAATTCTTCCTCGCGGTCATCACAGAAACCATCTTTGACCAGTCGCAGGGAACCAATAATACCATTGAGAGGAGTTCTCAGTTCGTGGGATGTCGTGGCAAGAAACTCATTCTTAAGCTGGTTGGCGGCTTGGGCTTCTTTCCAGGCGGTTTCAAGTTCTTCCGCCCAATGTTTGAGGCGCTCAAACATGGCATCAAGGGCTTCGGCTAATTGGTTAATTTCTCGAATTTTGAAGGTATGAGGAATGCGATAGTTAGAGTGAAGCTGGGATTCATGGAGGGCACAATCTCTGAGTTTTTCTAAGGGACGGGCTAAATCGCGGGCAATATAAATCGTGGCTAAAATACTGGCAGCAATTAAGCCACAGGTGAGGATAAACAGAACTTGGCGGATATCCTGAAGACCGACCAGCGCACTCTCTAAGGGAGTAACGGCGAGAATAATCCATTGTTGGTCGGATTGGTCGCTAATCGGACTTTTAATCGCGGTGTAGCCAGCGAGGAATTCCTGAGCGTCCTTTTCTAAGGCAAGATGGATAAAGGACTCACGACCTGCGATCGCGTCTTCTACCAGACTTTGAAATCTTGGGAAATCGGGTTCTTCGTTGATATTGCGTCCCACTTGCTTGGGGATGGGATGCACCAGAATCTTACCCGCTTGCGTAATTACCACGGCTTCACCAGACAGTGAACCGGGCTGGGTATATTTGGACTGGAGTAAGATTGAGCGAATACTCAAAGCATATTGGAGTTGACCATCGGAGTTATAAACGGGCGCACTCAACAGAATGGGGAGTTGAGTTTTGGCTGAGATGGCTTCGGCTTGCTTTTGAGGGGGGGTTGAGGGTGCTGGGGGAAGTAGGACTGTTACCCTAATTTGAGACGGATCTGAAGAGACCTCACCTTGCTGTCTAGACCATTGCGATACCACTGGCTGAGTCACGAGTAACGGTTCGTCACAGGTACTGCTAACGATATCTTGAGTCTGGATATCACTCAACTGCACGCAATTGATCGGGGTTGGTAGTTGTTGCGCCAGTTGATTGACAAATTGTTGATAGGCTGTCGATGACTGAGATTGGAGGACTATGGCTTGGCTAGCGGTCAGCAGGTTGGCTTTTAACGCTGAAATCGCCTCTTGAATGCTGTCCCCTTTTCTCACAGCACTTTCGGTTAAATTTTGACGTGCTGTGTCGAGAAGCGTTGAGCGTGCTTTTGTGTAGGTCACATAAACTCCCAAGAGCAACACTGGTACGCTGAGTAACAACAGGCGTGACAGCAGAACACGACGAAAGGAGGATTGACCTGGCTTAGCCATAAGATGTGCTGGTGTGATAGGAAGAAAACGCAACAGAAAAAGTAATCGTTAATACAGTTTACGAGTCACCGAGTCTCCATGAAAACCCCTTATATCTATCCTAGAACTATTCAAAACTTCTTTCGATTGTTCTGATTTAGTTGCAGATATTCAGACAATAGTTGGGTCAATTGCGCCAAAATAGTCACCATTGTTGTTTTTTGCCCCAGACAACTATGCCGGAAACATCTGCCATCAATCGACCCCATACTACCGTTGTTCTAGCAATGAGTGCTGATGGTAAGATTGCGGACATGACGCGATCGCCTGCTCGATTCTCATCGCCTGCGGATCAAGCCCATCTGGAAAACCAGGTGGCATTAGCGGATGGTGTTTTGTTCGGTGCAGGGACTCTCCGGGCTTATGGTACCACTCGGATTGTCTCAAATCCCCACTTACGGCAACAGCGTCAACAACGGGGCTTACCCATCCAACCTGTGCAGATTGTTTGCTCCCGTCTAGCTCAATTCGATCCGCAATTACGCTTTTTTCGCCAAAACGTGCCACGTTGGCTGTTGACGACGCAAGCCGGTGCTACATCATGGCAGGATGAGTCAGGTTATTTTGAGCGAATTTTGGTGGTGAACACCTCTAGCGATGGGATGAATTGGCATGACGCTTATCAACAGCTAAACCAATTGGGAATCCAACGGCTTGCCGTCTTAGGGGGGGGTGAATTAGTGGCGTCTCTACTCGCTGCTGATTTAATCGATGAACTCTGGTTCACAGTTTGCCCCCTGATTTTAGGAGGTGTAGCTGCCCCAACGCCAGTGGAGGGGGCGGGATTTTCGGAGCAATTGGCAAGGCGTTTAGAACTTTTGGCGGTTGAGAGGATTGAGCAAGAGTTATTTGTACACTATCGCCTGTTGAGGGGATGAGGAGATGGGGGAGTTGTAGAGACGTTCCATGCAACGTCTCTACTCTCTTAAATAAAGGGCGGGTTTTGTAGCCAAGCTGGAAACAACTCTCAATATTACTCCCTAAACCCGCCCCGACAAATTCACTCACCATGCCCTATCAGCGAAGTGAAGGGTCAAAATAAACTCTACTATGTTAACTTATGTAAATAACCCCTCCAACCCTTGCCAATGACAAATGACAAATGACGATCTTCACCGTTCATTTTAACCCTGCCAACCTAGACCTAATTATAGATTTTCCCAATGGTTTACCAACCGCATACTGACTATTCCGTTACCTGGGTTAACCGAATCGCTGATATTCCCCAAGCGGCTTGGGATGCCCTTGCCCAACCCCTGAAAACACCGTTTCTAGAATGGGATTGGTTGAATAATTTAGAGACATCGGGAAGTGCGACGTCTAAAACGGGATGGTTGCCCAATCACTTAACGGTATGGCTAAACCGACAGCTTATTGCCGCTGCGCCCTTCTACATTAAAGGTCATAGCTATGGAGAATTTGTCTTTGATCACCAATGGGCAGATCTATCCAATCGTTTAGGCGTTCGCTACTATCCAAAGCTATTAGGAATGACGCCGTTTACCCCAGCAGGCGGTTACCGATTTTTAATCGCACCTGGAGAAGATGAAGATGAAATCACTGAGATTATGATCAGTGCCATTGACCACTTTTGCGGGAATAACCGGATTAGCGGCTGTCATTTTCTCTTTGTTGACTCTGAATGGCGACAGGTGATGGAACGTCATGGTTTTACCAGCTGGTTGCATCACAGTTATATTTGGCAGAATAAAGGGTTTAGTAGTTTTGATGATTATCTGAGTATCTTTAACGCCAATCAACGGCGTAATATTAAGCGGGAACGTAAAGCGGTTACCCAAGCCGGACTGCGTTTGATTCCTTTAGTCGGGGATGATATTCCCAAATCATTATTTCCCCTGATTTATAACTTCTATAGCAGCACCTGCGATAAGTTTTTTTGGGGTAGTAAGTATCTGACGCGCAAATTTTTTGAACAGTTGTATCCCGACTATCGTCATCGCGTGGTATTGGTGGCGGCTTATCGAGATGATGATGACCGACATCCGGTGGGAATGTCGTTTTGTATTCATAAGGGCGATCAGTTGTATGGGCGTTATTGGGGCTGTTTTGAGGAGTATGATTGCCTACATTTCGATGCTTGCTATTACACCCCCATAGAATGGGCGATCGCGAATGGGATTAAGATGTTTGATCCGGGCGCCGGGGGACGCCACAAGAGACGGCGAGGATTTCCGGCTACACCGAATCACAGTCTGCACCGATTTTATAATCAACGCCTGATGCAAATTTTGCGCCACTATATTGGTGAGGTGAATGAAATGGAACAAGAAGAAATCGATGCGATCAATAACGACTTACCATTTACTAAACGAGACATTGAATTTTTGGTTCAGGATTGATTTTGTCTGGCAATGATCACTTATGAAAGTCTCTTTGTTTCCTAACTAACCTCAGCACAATTGGCAGGAGTCTGGATTTTCGTCCCAATTGTCCATTTGAGTCTTCTGCCTCCTACCCTCTGCCTGCTTTAAAGTGTCCAAGCACGGTACTATTCAAGAAGGGAAACATTGAGCTAAGAAAAGATGAACCAAACAGCAGAAAACCTGCGTACTATTGATGACAAACTGTCTAAGCGGGAAATTGAACTTGATCCCGGTGGATATTTTATTATCTACCTTGACCGGGATGGGGGGTTAATTTGTGCCAAACATTTCACCAATGTGATCGATGATCGCGGTTTAGCGGTTGACCCAGAGACGGGTAAACCGATTCCCGCACGGGGGAAGGTGGAACGGACTCATACTACCTTATTTACAGGTAGAACCGCCAAGGAAATTTGTGTGACTATTTTTGAGCAAACCCAGCCCTGTCCAGTCACAATGTTAGATCATGGGGCTTATTTAGGACGGGAGTTTATGCGGGCTGAGTATGCTTTAATTACTGGACAGGAGTATGTCCAAGATTAGCGCCTCACAAGGAACAGTGGCAAATGACAAATGACAAATGACCAACTTAGCCAGAGAAGCCCTGATAAAAGAAGTAGGTTGCCATCGGTACTACTGTAGCGACAACCAATAAGACAACAACCCAGATGGTCGAGTTTTTGGTGTCAGTTTCTTCAGCACTGGTAAATGTGCCTTCAACCTGAACCGTTTCTTCGACAACCGGAGGACCGGGATCAGGTTGACCCGATAGAACAGCAACTAAGCGATCGCTAGCCTCTAAAAAAGACTTATTGTACTTGTTACCATCCCTTAAGGGGACTGTCATTGTTTCTGAGGCGACACTTTCGGCGATGTCGTCGGGCATAATTGACTTGACTGCTTCCCCGGTGACAATGGCAGTATTATTGGTCAGGGTATCGATAAGCAGCAAGGTTTGATTGGCTTGTGCTTCCGGTGTCGGATACCATTTTTCAAATAGGGCTTGGGCAAAGCTGTCTGCGGTTTCACCGTAGTCTAAACGGCGAATGGTGACAAATCTGACTTCCTTGTCGGTTTTCTGGGCTAAGTCTTCCAAGCTTTTGCTCAACTTGCCTTCACTCAGGCGGCTGAGTACGTCGGCTTGATCAATCACCCAGGTTGGTTCACCCGCGTTGACCTTGGGCATTTGGTAGACGCCTATAGCGTTGGCAGGTGTAGCTACCAATCCGCTGACTAAAACGCCCAGCAATAGCGGTAGTATTAGACGTTTCAGGTTTTTGTATAGTTGATTGAAGATTTGTCTCATTTACTGACTCTTGAGATTACTATTTTTTTCAAAATACTACAATAAGAGTGAACGACCGACATCTAGCTCATGTCTTGACATATAGCCGCATTTGTGCAGGTCATATCCCTGATTTTTCCAAGAAGTCAGGGGTTTTGGTCTGTGGGCGTAGACGATGATTCGCGCCGATTACTCCATGGAGACACGGCGGTGCTATATCCTTAACCTATAACTAATTTGATGAAGTTTTTTAAAGGTCTTCCCATATTCTGCCATGGGATTACCCCTCCCTGCGTACAATGTTAAGTCAGGTATTTTTGTAAACATTCACAGTGAGAGGCAACATCTAAATGGCAGATGCAAGAGATATGGAAATGGTAAAACCTTATGGGGGTGACCCTTTTGTGGGTCATTTATCGACTCCAATCAGCGATTCGGCGTTTACCAGAGCGTTTATTGGCAACTTGCCAGCTTACCGCAAAGGGCTATCCCCGTTTCTACGCGGTTTGGAAATTGGCATGGCTCATGGTTACTTCCTGCTTGGTCCGTGGGTTGTATTTGGACCCTTACGGGATTATGAACCTGCCAGGTATCTGGGCGGCTTAGTCGGCGCCTTGGTGTTAGTTCTTCTGGGAACCGCCGGAATGGCAGCTTGGGGATTAGTGTCGCTCAAAGACGCCGCCGAAAGCGCTCCGAGTACAGAACGGCTCAAAACCTCTGAAGGTTGGAGTGAATTTGCGGGTGGATTCTTTGTTGGAGGTATGGGTGGCGCTTTCGTTGCCTATTTCCTACTTGAGAATTTTGAGACGGTGGATGCCATTTTCCGGGGTTTGGTTAATAACTAACCCAATTGGGTTCACGAATTGAGTAATATTTGTTTTGGACTCTTGTAAATTTAGATAGGACAATTTGACATGACCGGTTCTTATGCAGCTTCGTTCTTACCCTGGATTCTGATTCCTGTTGTCTGTTGGCTTATGCCTGCGGTGGTGATGGGACTTCTATTTATCTACATTGAAAGTGACGCCTAACTTTAGTGCGAGCATCTTGCTCGCCATCTGATCTCGCATTGTGAGGGGAGCATTGTGGGCGAGATGCTCACGGCTGCATGTTAATGCAAGTAGGTTGGGCTTTTGGAACGAAACCTAACTTATCGGGTTAGCTTGGATGTTGTGTGCTTTCCTTGACATGCTTCCGACGCTAACAGAATCTGATCCATCTTTGTCACTTTGGGGTTGGGTTCTGGGCGAAGCATTTTTGCATCAGCTTATGGGCTTCGCCCCTACGAGTTGTTGGCAAGAATGCTTCGCCCCTACGAGTTGGGCTCTCCCGTACTTGTGGTGGAAAACCCTATATTAGTGATAGCTTCCCTAAAAACATTTTTTTGAAAGCCTTGCCCCACAAAGTTTCCAAGAATAATCAGGTTTGCTTATCACCCTAGGTACGGGAGAGCCTGAATGTTTGGGTTGGTGGCGTGCTTATCCTATCGGTGATCACTCGCTTCTCTTTCTCGCGCCGCCTTTTGAAAAAATTCATTGTACTGTTGATCACCTTTGTGAAAGACAAAGTTTAAGGTTAAAGGCTCATCGACATCGCGAACATCACCGGGACCTTCAAGCACAATGATTTCCTCCCCAGATGTTTCGTTCTGACCAATTTTCACCGACTTGCGATTTTTAACTTCACCTTGGCTACTATCGATATAGACAATAATATTGCCGGTATCCAACTCCTGACCAATCCTTTGAATCAGTTGTAAAAAGTTGCGATCGCTCCCTCCTCGTCGAACCGTCAGTTTCCCCTGTGCGTCTTCAACAGAGCTATTTACCGTATCTCCTACGCCAATCATCAACGGCATTTCTTTTGGGTCAAAATTCCCTTTAACCAACTCCAGTAATTCCTCTAGCGTTTTTGGCGCTTGTCGCACATTAAAGTCTTCCCCCAAGGGATAGGAACCCGTCCGTTGAAAATAATAACGATTTAAAATCGCTAACACACCCGCCTCTTTAATCGCCCCTTGCAGCATAAACTGAAAATCAGTTGTCCCAGAATCTTGCCTTTGAGCTGGGCGTAATATTTCTTGTCCTTGCAAGTCTCTGCCTAAGTTGGGAGCATAATGGACAAAAAACGAATCGCCTAACCCTTTAACTTGTGCCTCTTGTAGAACTTCTTGCATCAGATTTTGCATATCTTTTTGCAAGTCCATATAAATTTCAGGGTATTGGCGCAGTTGTTCATAAAAGGTATTCAGATTCGCACTTGGGGAAACCTTATTTTCCAGAACAGAAGCCTGGATACATTCATCCAAATGATCAATTTCTGCGGCTGTACTTTTTTGCTCAAAAAAGCGACGTAACCGGACTTTAATCCTCTGGGGAACTTCAGCTAAAAATTCTAATTCTGCTTCGCTGACACCAGGGTGAGAGACATTCCCTTGACGGTCTTGCCATTGCACACCGCCACCCGCTAGACCAGGGAGATATAGCCTCTTTGCCTTAACCTCAGCCGGATTACCAAAGGCGCGTTCAATAATACCATTTACTCCTTTTTCTCCAATATGCTCTCCATTAGTCAGGACATAAAAATGACCATCAAACGCCTGCGTCGCTTTGACATACTTTGGGTCAATCACTCGCCTTAGGGGGTCTTTGACCAGTCCCATGCAGACGCCATCTAAATCTTGAATAATTAGGATATTTTCTACATGGGTCAAGACATCGGCAAGGACTTCAGTCTTTAATGATAGAGTATGCTCATGGGGGAGAAGTTGAGGAGAAACACTCATTTGTAAATCGCTGATGACAAACAGTTCATATTTTATCGTTCATGGTTCATCGTTCAGCGATAATCCTCTGACTCTGCCACTCTAGCAGCACAGCACGACACTGGAGACAGGTTAAATCTTGCAGGAGAGAGTGGATTCCTGGGGATGTGGTGGGGTAGGTGGTTCCAAGTCGGTTAGGGTTGACGGCGACTGTGGCGTCAAGTTCAGCCACGAAACCGTAGAGGTTTTGGTTCGAGAAGGAGCTATTGATTGCCCAGCCTGTAGAATTGAGGGGAGTTAGGTTCGCGATCGCGTCTTCACAGACTCCCAATTCCTGGCTTAAGATTCCGGGAACGGCGGCGACGGGGGTTTGTTCGGGATTGACTCGTCCACCGGGAAAATCCAGCGTCGCTTCTCCGACACCAGGGCGATAGGTTGGTACAGGAAGCAGAAATTTCCCCGCCTGAATCGTGACGATGACAACTGAATCAGCTTTTTCGACTCGCCAATAGTCCAAAATTCGTTCTTGGTCATCTTGTAAGTGTTCACCGATTAGGGTCAGCCATGGAGAACGGATTTCCACGAAACGGTCTAGGATTTGCCATGGGCGAGGTTTATTCATAAAACATTGGACTTTGGACAAAAAAACAAATTTGCGTAATTTATTTGCCAAGGCATTTGGGGCAGAAAAATTAGATGTAGGGGCGGGTTTAGGGATAATTGTAGGGGCGGGTTTAGGGAATCAATTCAGCTAGTCACCGATAACGGAACAACTTGCACCCGCCCTCCCCACCGATAACGGCACAACTTGCACCCGCTCATTCCCTACCGAAAGGCAATCCATTAATCCCAAACTGGACAACCGAACCCACCTTATTCTCAACCGCGATCGCACCAAAAAAATGTCGAAATTGGGACTTTAGGGAATTAGTTAGGTGAAAGATTGGGGCAGGGCGGGTTTTGCAAAAAGGTGATTGGTGGCTCCATTAATTTTGTCCCTAAACCCGCCCCTACATTGGGTTTTATGTCCCGATATCATATTTTCTGAAACTTCATACTCTTGCACCGCTATCAGGGCAAATGTATCATTGCTCCCCCAGCTCCCCCAGCTCCCCCAGCTTCCCCAGCTCCCCCAGCTTCCCCAGCTCCCCCAGCTCCCCCAGCTCCCCCAGCTTCCCCAGCTTCCCCAGCTTCCCCAGTATTTCCACGGCTGCTGCACTACAGCACTCTCAAAACACTGGGAATACTATCAACCGCTTCTAACGCCTGAATTTCGGCTAATGCTTGGCGGAAGTTTCCTTCCCTGACATCATGGGTAACGACCACAATTTCTGCTAACTCATCCCGGAACCCAATTTGCACGACTGACTCTAAACTGACCCCATGATTACCAAAGCTAATACCCAAATGACCAATAACACTGGGTCTATCTTTGGTCATAATCCGGGCATAAAATCGAGTGACTAATTCTGAAATTGGGGAAATGCTGCAATAGTGTTGATGCACACAACTTAATAAGGGATGCAGGTGATGTGTCTCTCCCGCCGTTTTCAATACAGCCGCAATATTCAGAATATCGGATACCACCGCACTCGCCGTTGGACCAGAACCTGCACCCGGACCAAAGAACATGACTTGTCCCAAGGGTTCCCCTTCCACCAAAATCGCGTTGTAAACCCCATTGATACTCGCTAGGGGATGGGTTTGCGGGACTAGAGTCGGGTGAACCCTAATCTGTAGCATTTCTGATTCGGGGTCACTGGTGGGAACCTTCGCCTCTCGCTTGGCTACCGCGAGGAGTTTAATCACAAACCCTAAGTTCTGGGCGTAAGCGATATCGGCGGCGCTGACTTGACGAATCCCTTCACAGTAAACGTCTTCTAACTTAATCCGTCCGGCAAAGGCTAAGGATGCGAGGATAGCAATTTTATCGGCGGCGTCTAAGCCTTCGACATCGGCTGTGGGATCAGCTTCGGCATAGCCTAATTTTTGGGCATCTGCCAGAATATCAGCAAATTCTCCGCCTTCGGTTTGCATCCGGGTGAGAATGTAATTGGTTGTCCCGTTGACAATACCGATAATACTGTGAATTTGATTTACCCCTAAGGACTGTTTCAGGGGTTGAATCACCGGGATACCGCCACCCACAGCCGCTTCTAGGAGAACATAGACGCCTTTTTCTTCGGCTGCGGTGAAAATTTCTGCCCCATAACGGGCAATGACGGCTTTATTGGCGGTGACAATATGCTTACCGTGGGAAATGGCTTTGAGGATTAGCGATCGCGCAGGTTCTAATCCTCCTAGTAATTCGACGATAATATCAATTTCTGGGTCAGTGACAATCGACTCCAAGTCCGTGGTCATTATCTCGGGTGACACCTTCACGGATCGAGGTTTATCTAGCGATCGCACGCCGACTCGATGAATGTCAATCGTTTGCAGCAGGGGATTTCGACCTATGGGGTCTTGTAAAATTTTCGCTGTTCCCGTACCAACTGTTCCCAGTCCCAGTAAACCGATTTTAAAAGCCACAGCTATTATCCTAAAATTTTAAGCATTACAGAAAATGGGTCATCTTTTCAAGAGTGTGAATGCCTTATCGTTCACTCAAACCAACCGTCATCCACATAATTAATTTGGGCAAAGGGACTCAACGCTGATAGCACTTGAGTGCCGTAACTGCGATAGTTAACCCGATTGTCTAAGAGGGCAACAATCCCCTGAGAGTCTCGCACAGGTGCAACTGCCCGTTGTAATTCTCGCAACGCCGCAGGTAATAGAAATAAGCGAAACCAGTCTAAACGTCGCTGTTTGTAATGCGCCACTTTACCCGCAACCCAGGGAGATTCTAGGGAAGGTAGGGGTAACGTGGCAATAATGAGCAGTTGGGGAGAGGGTAAAATTTGCTGCTGAGAGCGCCAGAATTCCCAACCACAGACTAGAATACCCTTCTCGTCTAGCTGGGTCTTTTCCACCTGAACTCGCGAGCCAAATTCAGCGGCTAACACTGCCCCTAACTGGCTTTTGAGGGGGACATCCCCGACTAAGATGACGATAGGGGTTTTCACCTGATGAGTTGCCCCTAAAAGCGTTCGCACTTGTTGGAACAAGGCATGTTGGAATCGAGGCGTATTCGGCATTGGTAACCCATCGGGTAAATAAAGCTGAATCAGTTTACTGTGCCGATCTGGCGAGAATTTTAAGCAGGTTAATTCTCCTAAACCCAGTTGTTGACGGTAAACCGCAGCCGAAGCCTCCAAATCCAGCGCCCCCCCAATTAATACCACCGGTTGTTCTAACCAAATGGGACTGAGGGATGTTGCTACTTCTTTTGGTTCACAATACAGGGAAAACTGACCTTGCGATCGCTCAATAGCTGCCCAGGTAAACTGATTTGATGATTGCCAGCATTGCCAAAACTGTTTCCAGGCTGTTGGTAGATAGAAAGACTCCCCGCCATTTTCCGATTGTAAGACCTCAAACAACTCCTGGAGGACAGCTTGTTCGCCCGATTCTATCAAATAGCAATCATAAGGATTTGCCGGATGCTCAAATAAGAGTTTAGTCAGCCGTACCCGCATGTCCCGAATCCAAGCCGTCTTTTGGGGATGGGCTAACATCAGTTCATGCCAATGCTGGGGCTCGATAGTACTCTTAAGTTGATCGCGCACCCAGTCTTCTAAATCGTCAGCTTGGTCAATGAGTGTGGGAATACCTGGAGGAAACTCCCTTTTTTGCGCCAAGCGATCTGCCAACCACGCTTCGGGAGTGGTAATCAGCAGTCCTTGAAAATCCTCATCTGGGAACGTGTCGCCAACGTAAATCGCCTTATTCGTACCCATCCATTCCTGCAAGCTGGGAATTTCTACCTGTAGCAGCCACTTTTGGACTGACACAGGCGCAACAATAATCACGGGTTCTTGCCATATTAAGGCAGGTGCCAGGTAACTCAGACGATAGAGTCCTTGGGTACTTCCCGTTTGAATTAATGCTGAACGCCCCAAGCGCAAAGCCCGCGCTACCAGCCGCGCCATTGTCAAATGGTGGGGCCAGTTGGGTTGACCTTGCTCTCGCAGAAAGGCACGTAGAGAGGAATGGACTTCTACTTCAATCACGTTAATCTCGTGGAAAGAAAGTTCCCAGAACTATAGACAGCTATTCTCATCTTGCCTCAACCTGAGGATGAGTTACTACGACTGGATTTTGGAACTTATCTAGTTTGACATAAGAATCGGGTATTAGGTGTAGCTGAGGTCTTGCACCAGTGCGTTCATCCTAAACACCAGCAGCTACCAACAACTGCTGCATCGCCTCCCCAGTTAACCCCTGCTGAATGTAACGAGGCGCATCCGGATTATAGGGACTGGCGATGCGATCAATCTTGACAATTTCCGCTTCTGGTGGTAATACAGGCACATCTGGATCGAAAGCAGTTGGACGCATTAAGGAACTAGAAAACCCTTTGTAAATAGCAATCTGATCCTCTTCGCCAGCAATTTGAGCGGTAATGAGTAAAACTTCCTGAGGATACTTAATCGTGTATTGTTCTAAACGCTGCCCAATAGAATTTCCTTGGTTCATGGTTGATTGGGGAAGGGGTGATTGGGGAAGAGGGATTAAAAAATTTTAGCTTTTGACTTATCTGTCCCAGTTTCCGGCTACTGTTCCATAGCAATTCGTCCCTGTTTCCCTAAGCGAATCAGAACGAAATAGCTCAAGTACAGAACATAAAACAATAATCCGACAATGCCAATAAGACCCAAAAATTGAGGAGAAGACTCAGGATGGAAATATTGTTTAAACAACCACGCGGGTTCTAGCCAAACTCTACAGGCAAACGTTTCCGCAGCCTCTGGAGTAAACGCACATCCCAGAGACGGAATACTCCACAATACACCAATCCCACAGTAAATAGTTATTGCCCAGCGCCAAGCCGTCAGCGTAAGTTTCAGCGGGTTAGTCGGTTGATCTTCAATATCTTCATTCACATCCACCCAGAACCAGAGGGAGATGGGCATCAGAATCCGGGCAAACCAACCCGATATAAAACCAATGGGCCACGAGGCAATCATGATATAAACCGTAATTGCCAATAAACTAGACACGCGCCAGTAGATAATTAACAGGCGCACGATCGCATCAGCTTTTTTAACAAAAGCCCATAAAATTAGGATCAGGGGAATAAACACCGTAAATAAAACGGCTAACCGATAGTCTGTCCAGACTAATGCTTGCAGCAGTTGATCGGGCATAGCTAATAGCCGACGAGTTCCTTTGGTTTGACGTTAACAGAGTGACACCGCGATTGGTTCACATCCCAAATTGTACGGTAATGTTGCCATTTCCGCTTCGGTAACATCATTTAATACCCAATTTAAATGCATGACAGCTTACTAGTGTACTGAACAACAGGCTCCTCAGAAACAAAAAAATCAGCCGGAATCACCCGAAGGAGTTCCAGCTGCAAAACTGATTCACTGAATTCATCCATACAGAATCGGCATGGATAGCCGATGAAGAGTCCTTATTCGTCGTAGACTCGACACTCATCTGCATCAGGATTTTCTTCGCAATACTTCTCGAAGGAGGTTTTCTTTGTGCCTTGTTGCTTCTGGTGTGATGCTTCAGCTTGCAACTCTTCTACAGAATCCCAAGCTACCGCACAGTCTGGGGACTCTGCGCCTTGAGAATCACAAACAGCTCTAGCTTGCTGACGTTCCCGATCAATTTTTTCTTGAATATCACTCATTGACTACTTTCCTTGTTTCCTGATTACTGCACTAATGTATTGTACAGAACGCCTATTTATTTTGTGTTGACAGTCCCTGGATATATCCAAGTCTGTGCTTATAGGTCTTGAGGATTCTATAGTTTAACGTTCAGCACAAGCCGACACGCTGTTTACAATTCTACACGATCTGCCCAACTACCGGAAATAGGTATTGGGGATTGGGGAGGTTTTGACCTTTACCTACGAGGACACGGTGCGTGAGTTAACTCCCCATATCCCTCATCTCCCTGGCAGCAGTCCCTTGGGAGTTAGCCGAATTGGAGTTATCATAAGGCTTTGATTAGTAGCCAACCTGAAAAACACCCTACCCAGGGAAAACCGCAGTAGAACTCATGGCAAATTTGATGAAGTGGGTCAATGCCTTATCAACTCGTCCGTCCTTGGAAACAGCCATCGTCGAGGTGGTAGATCGTCTGGGACAATCGTTGTCGATGCCTGCGGATTTGGGTCTGGTGTTCATCTCTTCCGCTTATGCCAGCGAGTATTCCCGATTAATGCCCCTGCTACAAGAACGGTTATCCGTACCCGTGATGATTGGTTGTGGGGGAGGTGGCGTGATTGGTATGAATGCCCAAGGTCAACCCCAAGAAATCGAAGCAGAACCCGCTCTCTCAATCAGTTTGGCAAGTATGCCAGAGGTTTCAGTACGGGCGTTTCATATTCCTGCAAGTGATTTGCCAGACTTGGATAGTTCACCAAATGCTTGGGTGGACTTAATTGGTGTTTCCCCCCAAGAGCAACCCCATTTCATCTTATTAGCCGATCCCTTTTCCTCGAAAGTCAATGATCTGTTACAAGGGTTAGATTTTGCCTATCCCGGTTCAGTTAAGGTGGGAGGATTAGCCAGTGCCAGTGGGATGGGAGTTCAGAGTGGATTATTTTATCGTGATCCTGAACAATGCCCTGAGGGTAGGTTACATCGAGAAGGTACAGTCGGCGTGGCGTTGAGTGGGAATGTGGTACTCGACCCCATTGTCGCCCAAGGCTGTCGCCCCATTGGTCAACCCTATCAAATCACCAAAGGCGAACGAAACATTGTACTGGAACTAGCCGATAGTAATGGGATGAGCTTCAGTGAGGCTGAATCCCAGCCGCCGTTAGTCGTACTGCGCGATTTAATTCAAAACCTGAGTGAGAGCGATCGCGAATTGGCGCAACATTCCCTATTTATTGGCATTGCCCGTGATGAGTTTAAGCAAAGTCTCGGTCCTGGGGATTTCCTGATTCGCAATCTGTTGGGCGTTGATCCCAGACTGGGTGCGATCGCGATTGGCGATCGGGTGCGTCCTGGTCAACGGATTCAGTTCCATCTGCGAGATGCCCGCACCTCTGAGGAAGACCTAGAATTACTTTTACAGAATTATCAAAACCAAGTCAATCCCACCCCAGAAACGGCGGGAGCCTTAATGTTTTCCTGTTTAGGGCGGGGTCAAGGATTGTATGGCAAACCCGATTTTGATTCCCAACTTTTGTGTCGCTATCTTAATAATATTTCCGTTGGCGGTTTCTTCTGTAATGGCGAGATTGGACCCGTTGGCGGGAGTACATTTTTACACGGCTACACGTCAGTATTTGGCATTTGTCGGCAACCTTAATTAGCAAGAGGAGGCGATTGAAATCGCAGCTACGCAAACTTGCGTCCGCCTGCGCGGACTAGGTTATAACGGGGGTAGCTAACTCTGATTTGGTATCAGATGTTAGTAGGGTGGGTTAGGCGGGAACTCAATCGGCAAAATAACTGTTTAATTCAATATCCGCCGTAACCCACCAACAACGATATTTGGCGCGTCGAGTACCTGCAATAATTTCTGATATTAGTCAACCCTAATTTTAGAGGAATGGGATTGCTGCATAAAACCTGCTTTCACTGCTCATTTGGGCTAAACGCTTCAACGAGTTCCTCAAGAGTGCAGTTAAGTACCTGTAATAATTTCTGAGTTTGCTCTGGATATAACCGTGGTCTTTGTCCTCCTGTCTCCCATAGAGAAACAGTACCAACAGTGACATCCATCAAAATTGATATTTTCCGTTGGGTTAAGCCAGCACGCTTCCTCAAGTACGCAAACGTTATTGATTCTTCTTCGTTTGCCATTTGGCATCCTTGTTAACTTTAGGTTGATCAGTATTTTTGGACAAGTATTAGTCAACCATTATGTTAAAGGAGTTGGATTTTTGGGTAAATCCTGCTTTCACGGCTCATTTCGGCTAAACGCTTCTACGAATTCCTCAAGGGTGCAGTCGAGTACCTGTAATAATTTCTGAATTTGCTCTGGAAACAAACGTGGTCTTCGTGCGCCCGTCTCCCACTGGGAAACAGTCGTAACGGTTACATCCATTGCAATGGAGATCTCGCGCTGGGTTAAACCCGCACGTTTCCTTAAATAGGTAAATGTGATTGGTTTTTCTTCACTTGCCACTTCACTTGCCATTTTGCATCCCGGTTGACTGGGGGTTGACCAGTATTTTTCGACAAGTATTAGTTAACCCTAATTTTAGAGGAGTGGGATTTTTGGGTAAATCTTGACTTTCACTGTTCATTTGGGCTAAACGCTTCAACGAGTTCCTCAAGAGTGCAATTGAGTACCTGTAATAATTTCTGGGTTTGTTCTGGATATAACCGTGGTCTTTGTCCTCCTGTCTCCCACAGGGAAACGGTACTAACAGTGACATCCATCAAAACTGATATTTTCCGTTGAGTTAAGCTAGCACGCTTCCTCAAATAGGTAAAAGTGATTGGTTTTTCTTCATTTGCCATATCACATCCCCATAGAATTTAGGTCGAACGGGAAAGGTTGACAAATTTCGGTCAACCTAAATATACTAGACATAGAAAAAGACAGGCGAATCGAGGAGTCGCCTCAGACCTTCGATTAACTTGTCCATTTCCTTCACCTGTTAGGACTCGCAAACCTAACGTTTACCCTATCCATTGGCTAGCTAGCCCAACAGTTAGTTTACTAGCCCAACAGTTAGTTTAGCCATTGGCTAGGTTTCGTCTGGCTGTCTAGATAGCTTACGCTGGCTTACATCCTATCTTATATGACCAAAAAGCGATGCCGCAAAAGGGCGATCGCACTCAGTCTATCCATACATACCCTATGAGGACATTCAACGCAAGCTCGGCACTCGCTGTCGCGCCACAATTTGCTGCCATTCGCGCCGTTCTCCAACCCTAGGGTGATTACCTGCGCCAACGCCGGAAACGGTCAGCTTGTAACGTTTTCACAGCCTTTAATCCCGCCAGAAAACGATGACCCATCCACCTATTCAAAAATTAAAATCTAAAATCCAATGACTGCTTTATTTCGCCGTATTAATCCCGCCCAAAAGTTCCGCATCACCAAACGCCAAATCGCCCAATTCCTGGGCATTTCCGAATCCCTAATTGTCAAAGTTGAATCCTGGCTTTATGTTCTATTTGTTCACCGTTTGGACAAAGGTGGACAATTTATCAGTTATCGCAAAATGGAACAATGGAAAAATGCTGTAGCCTGTCACCTGCAAAAATGCTCAACTTGGGAACAGTTAGAACATCTTTGGAATGCCATTAAATTTGATCACACGAAGCATCAAAAACAATATATCGCCTTTGTCTTGCCATTCCTGGACAAAATTAGGTTGAAATGTCTGGAAGCCATTTCCCCAGAGTTAACCGTTGCCAAGCGGCAGAGCTATGCTAATTTATTAACGTGCGATCGCACCCTGATCTCTTGTGGCTAAAGACGCACTGACGTAGGGTTTCCCTTTCCACTACACAAAAAACGCGATCGCCAATCACCAGTATTAGCTACCAAGCTAACTTCACGGGATACTGAGCAAATATTGGATCGCAACTCACGAGAAAAGCATCTTCAACTCTTGCCTGAGCTATTAATAGCCGATCAAAAGGGTCTTTGTGAGGGTTAGGTAAGCTCTCCAATACTAAAACGTGCCTCAGCGTAATCGGCAGTATTTCGAGATTGTTAGTCTTTTGCTGACTTTCAATCAATTCAGCTAAAGGCAGATTAAGTTTAAGTTTACCGAGTTGAAGCTTGATTTGTATTTCCCAGATGCTAGCAACACTCAGCAGCAACATGTTTTCCGGTTCTTGACACAAAGATAGAGCTTTTTGTGACAGCTTATTCGGCTGAGAATCCCACCAAATAAAGGTATGGGTATCTAGCAATAATTTCATTCCTCTCCTGTCCAGAATTCTTCCGGTAAAGGCTGATCAAAATCGTCACTTGTCCAGATTCCTCCATCATGTAATCCCGCTATGCGTCGTGGGATTGATGATGCGATGGGTACGAGACGGGCAAGGGGAGTACTACCTTCGGTCAAGACAATCTCTGTACCTCCCCGTACTAGAAACAATAACTCCTGCAAATTTATCTGTGCTTCATGCACATCAACCATTTTTGTAGACATTAACTGTTCTCCTAGCTACAACTCAGAATAACCGATCGCGTCCACTCCAAAAACTCATGACTCCAGGAGTAAGGTAGTGTGATTATCGATAAAAGCAGGTTTCCCGTTACTATCCATCGCGCTAAAGGTTTGGAAATAGCGGCGGACAAGGGGGGGAAACTCAGGAAAATCAAAACAGGCGTCACCCACAGCAATATCTGCCCAAAAGTTGCGTAGACTGGGGGCAAGTTTATCGGCGTCGGCTACGGGTAAACATAAAGGTGGGGCGGTAAGTAACTTTACCATAAACGGATGAGAGCGATCGCCCATCCATTTCCGCGAAATTTCTGGCAGATTTTCCCAACCGGGTACAGATGTGATGTGATGGGATTCTATCTGTAACCAGCGATTCCCTCGGTTATCGGTTCGCAATTCTAAGACTCGGTAGGGATGGGGATAGCTGACTAATGATCCGGTGGTAATATCGTAGATTCCCTGGTGATAGGCGATATCCTGGACATGAAGATGACCCGTAAAGATTAAATTCACCCCAGCCGCTTTGAGCAGATTTAACAGGGTAGGGGCATTATCCAGCATATAACGGCGTCCCAAGGGATGCTTTGCTTGATTCGGTAGATGTTCGATGACATTGTGATGTACCATGACTACAACCAACTTATCCTGAGTTTGAGAAAGTACATCCTCAAGCCATGCCAATTGCGGTGCATCCAGACAACCCACCTGCTTACCCGTCTGGTCAAATTGGTTAGAATTTAACCCAATAAGCTGCACACCGGGGAAAATTTCATGGGTGTAGTAGAGTTGGTCGGGATTATCATAGCCAAATTGATGATAGTAGTGGGGAAACTCTTTCAGTCCAATCGAACGTTCGTCCGGTAATAGCGTGGGGACATCATGATTACCAGGTACAACGTAAACCGGGTAGGGTAGCTGGGATAAGCGCCTTTGTAGCCAGTCATGGTTAGTCGGTTCGCCGTGTTGGGTTAAATCTCCTGGAAGCAGGAGAAAATCTAGATTAAGGTGTTCTAAATGATTGAATACTAGCTCTAGGGCGGGGATACTGATTTCCACTAAATGAAAGCGGGTGGGAATATCCCAAATAGTTTTGGGTAGGGCAATGTGTAGGTCGCTGATCACCGCAAAGCGGGCATTTAAACTCATGAATTTTTCCCTCTCTCAGCCCTTGGTTTCCAGGTTGAGTGTCGGACTTCTATTGGTTATAACACTTTCTGTGAAAAGTGAGATGTCTGTTGCATCTATGTTTCACAACAATTAATTATTGTGTTTATTTTTGACCTAGATTCCGACACAATTGCTAGATTGGAATCAGCTTCCATAAGCTAGCTCCTTGACGAAATCGAATCGAGTAGCACTATCCTGAGTTGAGATTCATTATACCATTGTCAGAGCGGTAACAACCTACTATTTACCAGGGTTTTGGAGGAAATGGTTATGTTTGAAAAGATGCTTGTTGCCATAGATACCTCTGGTATGGGTGACCCTGTTTTTGATCAAGCCCTAGAATTAGCCAAAGCGGTTAAGGGTCATCTATTACTGTTGCACGTTCTGTCTCCGGAGGAAGACACGAGTCCGGGTATGCCAGGATTTGCTGAGACGGACTATTACCCGTGGCGATTGGATGATGTGAATATCAGCTACCGCAAGCAGTGGGACGACTTTGAAAGCGAATGTCTGGAGATTTTGCGCGAGCGCACGGCTAAAGCTACGGCGGCTGGTGTCATGGCTGAGTTTACCCAGGTGCCAGGAAGTCCGGGGGAAACCATCTGTAAGATGGCTAAGACTTGGCACGCTGATCTAATTATCATTGGTCATCGGGGTTTGTCAGGGCTTTCGGAGTTACTTTTGGGGAGTGTCAGTAATTACGTTCTCCATCATGCTCCCTGTTCAGTCCTGACGGTGCAATTACCTGTTGTTAAAACCTCTTAATCTTTTAAAACTGATGGAATGGAATCCTGAACCTGTAGAAACCCAAATCGGTATTCAATTCAAGCATAGTGATACGCTTCGCCTTGCTTTAATGCATCGCTCTTATGCGGAGCAAATTGGAGAATATGAACAGAATAACGAGCGATTAAAATTTCTGGGGGATGCCATCGTTAATTTGGTGATTACTGACTATTTATATCACAACTGTCCCTATTTAGAGGTCGGTAATTTCAAAGGATTACGGGACAAGTTAGTCGAGGGACAACGGTTAACTAAACTGTGGTATCAACTGGGATTAGGCGAAGGGTTTCCGTTTCTAGGACTGACCCAAGAACGGCATCGCTTGCGTTTACAAAGCCACAATCCCTTTGAGGAGGCATTGATAGCGTTAGTTGGGGCGATTCATCAGGATCGCGGGTTTTCTCAGGCGCGGAATTGGTTGATTAAGCAGTTGGTTGCGCCGTTACTGGAGCGTCATTTAAAAAGTATAAAAGAGCGTTCATCTGAGAATAAACAGTTAAGGTTTCTGGGAGATGCGGTATTTAAGGGGGTCGTTGCTGATTATTTGTATGGCTATCTACCCAATGTTAAAGTTGGTAGTTTAAATGAGTTGTTTAAGGAATTAACGTCTAAGGAGAATCAAGCCGACTATATCAATCAAATCACGACTGAGGAGTTGACGGCGCTGAATTTGGGGAATGAGAAAGATTTAGGCAAATCATTTAAGGCATTATTAGCCGCCGTTTATCTGAATCGGAGTGCTGAAAATGATAAGCGGGGCTTGGCGGAAACCGAAAACTGGTTTGTGGAACGGTTTGTTGATCAAGATCAGGTTTTAAGGAAGGCGATTCGTTTACTGATGGAAGATGGTAAGTCGCAGAAGTGGATTGTACGGTATGTTATGGGGTATGAAAGTAAGGATTATCATGCGGGGAGAGATCGGTTTAATGAAGTGATGGAAGTCGGTTAGCAACCTAATAAGTCTGGAAGAACAGGCTTTTTCAAACCTTTATCGTCCGTCCGTCAACGATGCGGGGGTTGATGGCGAAGACAGTGCAACTACCAACCCATTAAAATATCGTACAACCACTGTTCCACGCGATCGCACATCGCCTGTGTTGAGTATTTGGCTTCGGCTTGTTGACGACAGGTATTGCGGTTAATCCTATCCAACCCCTTAATCGCCTCAACCAATCCCGCCACCGAATCCGGTTCCACCAAAAACCCCGTTTTCCCCTCCTCCACAATTTCCGTCGGTCCACCGCGACGGTATGCAATCACCGGCACGCCACAGGCGAGGGCTTCTATTGCCACATTGCCAAACGATTCCACCCAACGCGGCGTCATTAATAATCCCCGACATTGGCGTAAATGCTGCTGCAATTCACTCGTCGAGAAAAACCCTAGATAATGAATTGGCGCCTCTGGGTAATCCCGCAAAATCTGTTGCCAATAGTCCTGATTTTGCAGCACTCCCATAATTTTCAGGGGAATCCCCGTCATCTGAGACGCCGCCACTGCATCCTCTAACCCCTTTTCTGGGGAAATTCGCCCCAGCCATGCCAACCACGGTTCAGGTTCTGGACAAAAATTATAGCATGATAACTCAATCCCATTCCCCAAATACCGACAGCGTGTGCCAAATCTAAATGTCGCCGCCTGTGATTGGGAATTGATGCCCACTGTACCCGGAAACGCCATCACCACTTGCTCAATAATCTCATCCATCGCATCGGAGATAGAACTCATTGTCACCCAATGGGCAATGGGACGATTAAAAAACGGCGTCAAATAAAAGGGCAACCAATCATAGGCAAAATTGACTATGACATCATAGTCACATTGGACTTGTCGTGCATAATCCCAAAATCCGGCTAAAACTGAAGATGGGGGAATAATAATCGGTGTATCTCGTGCTTGAGTTTGAGCACTAGTTTGTACCATTCCACTAATTTCTACTAGGGGCATCCCCCAACCCGTAGACCCTTCCATTGCTACAATAGTGACCTGATGCCCGCGTCTGACTAAATCGCTGGCAACATTCCGCAATTTAAATTCAACTCCGCCCGTCAAGCCTGAACCCAACGGACCCACTGGACTAGAAATTAGCAGTAATTTTAGAGGGTTATCTTTCATTTAAGTTATGAATTTATTAACCAGAGAACCTTATGTCCTCAACGACATTATTTTCAAATCTTACAGTTGCATAACTGACTTTACCAGAAGTGGTATCTAACGTTTTATCATCATAATTCCAATACTAACATTATTCCACATATAAAAAGACTAAATAGAGCGATTGCCGGAATCACGAGCCGAATTCCCTTTTTTATATACTTTTGTATCCGCCGTTGTTTTTTCCGTTTTTTTTCTATTTTTCGGACGGCTTTCTCAACAAAATGTGGCGGAATTCCTGCTTCTGAACATATTTCTTTTAGATCCGCTAAGGAGTAACTTTTATTCGCTTCAGACTGTAAACGAGCCGCTTCTACTAGCACCTCGCCTACCCGATCATCAGGAATATATTTAATGTCCTTTAGACAGTCTCTAGATGCCTTGTCATTTCTTTTTCGATATGAATTATTCCCCATATTTTCTCCTTGACTGTTACTGAGTTTAATTGAGCCATTATCGATACATCAGATCGGGACTTCCTAAAATCAAAGCTGCCCGTAACTTTTCGGGACTATTCTCAATCTCCTGTTTAGTTTGGGCAGAAATACTATCACCCAATGTATTAAGAAGTTGACTCGCCTCCACCGATTTATTATCATTCAAGCCTCCTTGGGCTATCGTCGTTGCCAAACTAACCCGCCGTAGCATCGCATCGGGACTCAACCAAGCTTCTTGGATATTTTTATAGCCTTCAGGAGTGGAGCAATTATAAAGGGGCATACTCAGTTGATTTAACATACCCGAAATCCGCGTTAAATTTGGCTCTTTTGTCCCCGTCGCCCGGACAGCAGAAATAATATAGTGATAGGGAGTCTTAAATTTACGACCATAATTATTAGCCTGCAAAAATTCAGGACTTTGGAAAAGAGTTTTTAAGACAGCCCGAATATTCCCCTCTGTCTGCAAAAATTCCTTAGCCAGTCCCTTGACTAAACCGGAAGGCGGCTCATCGGCGACAAAATATTGGGCAAGTTTATAACTGATATAACGGGCAGTTGCTGGATGGCTAGCCAAGCTATCGATAGCTTGTTCCACTTCAGCCACACCATTGCCTTTAATCCGTTGACCCAGAAGTACTTTATCACTATAGTCATGGCGGTTGCTATCAAAATAAAAGCCATTGCTATCCCCCTTATTGCCATCCAAATCAAAACCCCATCCGGTTAAAATATGAGCCAAGGCAATCACATCATCCTGAGTGTAGCCGCCATCAACACCCAAGGTATGAAGTTCCATCAATTCACGGGCATAGTTCTCATTAATACCGCGAAATTGACCCTTAGCACCCGGACTATTGGGTGCAGTATTTCGCCAGTTATCTAAATAAACCAACATCGCCGGATGATGAACTGTTGCTGCTAGCAAATCCCGAAAATGACCCAGGGAATAAGGTCGAATGGCTTGCTGTTCATAGACACCAACCCAGAATTGAATCTCACCTTTTTTGGCAAAAACATTAAAGTGATTAAACCAAAAATCTACCATCACCTCTTGCAATTGCCTCCGACTCGCGATCGCACGGAGTAATCGAGCTTGTATCGCTTGCTGCAACGGTTGTCTAGCTTTTTGGCGAGCTTGCTGACGTTCCTCCTCTGAACGCTGTTCTTTGTGGCGAGGTTTATACTGTCTGAGTAACTGAATAGGAGTAAGTTTGAGAGTACGCCACTGATCAAGCTGGCGAGTTATTTGGGGAGATTCGGGAATGGATTCCGGCGAAAGTTGAGATTGAATATAAGCATCAATCCCCATCGATTGAATTTGTTCAATATCACCGGGACGAAGACCAAAACTGAGACGATTTAGAATATGGAGGGATTTTTTCATTTGTCAAATAGTTATCGCACTTAGTCGGGGCGGGTTTATTTACTATGAAGTGCAAAGGAAACGACAGTAGTAAAACCCGCCCCTACACACTCACGCACCCTGCCAGACTAGCGAGTGCGTTGGGTCAAAACTCAAAACTATTCTATGACGCTACACGATTAGCCTCTAACGCTACAAAATTATCCACCGGACGCACTTGTTGCAGCAGATTTTGTAAATCTTCTCCTTCAATCACCTCAGTTGCTAATATCTGTTGAGCAATTTGTTCGAGTAAATCACGATTATTATTGATAATCGCTAAGGCTTTCTGATGGGACATTTCCACAATTTCTCGAACTTCACCATCAATGGCTTTTGCCGTTTCATCACTCACACTCCGGCGTACATTCCCCCCATTATTGCCCAAGAAACTATTACCTTGAGCCTGATTATACGCCAAAGGACCCAAAACTTTACTCATACCATACGTCGTCACCATGCGTTCAGCTAACTCGGTGGCGCGTTGCAAATCATTAGCCGCCCCCGTTGTGATATTGCCAAAGACAATTTCCTCAGCGGCGCGTCCCCCCAAAAGTGTGGAAATATCACCCCGGAGTTCCGCTTCATTCATCAAAAAACGGTCTTCTGTGGGTAGTTGTAGCGTGTATCCCAAAGCCGACATTCCCCGTGGCACAATTGAGATTTTCGCCACTTTACCACTCCCTGGCATTAATGCACCGACTAAAGCATGACCAACTTCGTGATAGGCGACAATCTTCTTCTCGACATCGTTGAGAACCCGGCTTTTCTTCTCCAACCCCGCCACGACTCGTTCAATGGCTTCGGCGAAGTCGGCTTGAGCAATTGTTTCTTGGCGCTTGCGGGCGGCTAATAGGGCGGCTTCATTGACCAGATTGGCTAAATCCGCCCCAGCAAACCCAGGAGTACGAGTTGCGATCGCGTGTAGATCCACATCCTCACCCAATTTGACTTTTTGGGCATAAATCGTTAAAATCTCTTTGCGTCCAGCTAAATCAGGACGGTCAACCAACACCTGACGGTCAAAGCGTCCGGGACGTAACAATGCCCGATCTAAGCTTTCCGGGCGGTTCGTCGCCGCCAGAACAATCACCGTCGCATCCCCAGCCGCAAACCCATCCATCTCCGTCAGCAATTGGTTGAGCGTCTGTTCTCGTTCATCATTCCCGCCACTATGGAAATTCCCACTACTCCGGGATTTCCCGATCGCATCCAATTCATCAATAAAGATAATACAGGGAGCTTTCTTTTTTGCCTGATCAAACAAATCCCGCACCCGGGCGGCGCCGGTTCCCACAAAAAGTTCCACAAACTCCGATGCGGAAATACTAAAGAAAGGCACCCCAGCTTCCCCAGCCACGGCTTTTGCTAATAATGTTTTCCCCGTTCCCGGAGGTCCCACCAACAGCACCCCTTTAGGGATTCGCGCCCCAATTGCGGTAAAGCGATCGGGATTTTGCAGGAACTCGACAATTTCCACTAATTCTGTCTTGGCTTCCTCCGCCCCAGCGACATTAGCAAAGGTAATTTTAGCCGATTCCCCTTCTACATAAACTTTTGCCTTGCTTTTACTAAATGAAAGCGCACCTTCGGTATCTCTGTCACTGCGGCGCAGGAAAAACTGAAAGGCGGCGACGAGGATTAGCGGCGGAACCACCCAACTTAACAGACTCAGTAACCAACCATTTTTCGGTGGCGGCGCGGCAAAAAACTCAATCCCCTGTTCCTGGAGATTGTTCACCAAATTCGGATCATCGATCCGCAGCGTAGCATAGATTTGTCCTTTTTGCTCATTCTCATTGAGCAGTTCCTCCGTGGGGTTGAGTGGATCTTCAGGTGTCGGATTTAACAGATTGTCAGGTGTGTCCAGCTCAGGTGTTTCCGCCGTCTCTAAAGGCTGTTCTGGGGTTTCCAGCAAGTCTTGAGTAGCTTGGAGGGGATCTTGGGCGGCTTGCAGCAAGTCTTGAGTGGCTTGGAGTGGATCTTGGGCTGGCTTAAGCTGAAAAATCACTTGTTCTTCCCCCACCGAAACCCGGGCAACTTTTCCGTCGTCGAGTTGGTCGAGAAATTTGCTATAGGGAACCAGGGGAAACCGAGGGGATTTGGGTACAAACAAGTATCCCACTAAGGATACACCTGCCAGAATCAATAGAATAAGAGCAATCTGGCGACCCTGTGGCGATTGCGGTTTGTCTTTAATACTCATATATTCGTTCTCTGCACGCTTGCTGCCGTGGGCTTGGGTGGATGGGGGAATTCCTATTTTTAGGGTAGCAAGGTTCCTCCGCTAGTTCTTGAGGTGTTACCTGAAAGGGTGACACATTGAAGCGCGAAAGGGCGGCGAGAAAGTCTTGACGGCTCACATCGGCTATTTCAGCCGCTTTGGATTGAGAGATGATGCCGACTTCGTACCATTTGACAGCAGCGGCTAAACGCATTTCTTGCACAAAAGCATCTGGGCTAGTCCGTAGTGCCGAAAAAGCGCCTTCGGGGAGTTCTATCGTAAGCTGGACGGTCATGTTATTCGCTAGGGTGTCTTTGGTGTTCAGCGTAGCATTTGTTCACAAGGGAGCGATCGCCTATTACCCCATCCTGTTGAGTGGCGATCGCACAGTTGAAAGGATAAGCTCGGAAACTTGCTGTTTAACAAAGAATTTGGGATTTGGGATTAAACTAGAGGTAGCCATTTTGCCCCTTAACCATGATCATGACCTTTACTCAAAATTCAGAGGCGGCAGCAAGTTTAACGATATCGACTGAAGGAGACGATATAATCATTCCACCCTCGGATTTATGGAGTGATGAACCGCCGTTGGAAAGTGACCTGCATCGCGATCAAATAGAGCTGTTACTGGCTTGTCTGAAGTGGTGGTGGCGAGAGCGCACTGACTTCTATGCCACGGGAAACCTGACGATTTATTTCAGTCCAGAACATATTACCACGCGGGACTTTCGCGGACCTGATTTTTTTGTGGTTCTGGGAACAGAAAATAAACCCCGCAAAAGCTGGGTACTCTGGGCTGAACAGGGGAAATATCCGAATGTCATTATTGAATTGCTTTCTAATAGCACGGCTAACGTTGATAAGGGATTTAAGAAACAGCTTTACCAAGACACCTTTCGCACGCCAGAATATTTCTGGTTTCACCCCGATACGTTGGAGTTCCAAGGATTCTGCCTAGTTAGAGGAACTTATCAACCCATAGAGCCAAATGAGCAAGAGTGGTTGTGGAGTCAGCAGCTAGAGTTGTTTGTGGGGGTGTATGAATCAAAGCTGCGGTTTTTCAGTCCCCAGGGGCAATTGATTCCCACTCCCGAAGAAAGAGCCGAGCAAGAAAAACAGGAAAAAGAATTGGCGCAGGAACAAGCTCAACTGGCGCAGGAACAGGCTCAACTGGCGCAGGAACAGGCTGAAGCCGAACGACAACAACGAGAACTGGCGCAACAACGGGTAGAGGAACTCGAGCGTCGGCTGAAGCAGTTAGGGATTGAGCCAGATATACAATAGCGCCAAAAGCAGGGGGAGCAATGTAGAGACGTAGCATGCTACGTCTCTTAGCAGGGGGAGCCATAGTACATTTTCCCTGATAGCGGTGCAAGGGTATAAAAAGGTTTAACCCGGATTTCTTGAACTTGAGCAAATATCAATGCCACTCAAAGCCTTGATAGCTAAGGGTTTGGCAGTTGTGCAGCCAGCCCGAATTATAACACCGTACCAGGGAATTATAACACCGTACCAGGGAACCATAACACCGTACCAGGGAACCCTTTGTTACCGCTTTAACTCAATTACTCGATCGCGGTTTGCCGAAGTCTGAATCGGTTAATCACCAGTTTTTCCAGTTCAATCCAAACAAACATTAAAGCACTGAAACCAATACAAACCAAAAGTTCTAGAGGGCTTAACCAGTGAGTGCCAAAGAAATCCCGCAGGGGAGCCACATAAATTAGCATTAATTGTAATGCCGTGGTCAAGGTAACAGCACTCATAACGTAAGGATTGGAGAAGGGATTGAGTTGCACGGTTAACTGAGTATGGGAACGAATCGCGATCGCATGTCCCATCTGGGCTAAACATAGGGTGGTAAATACCATCGTCTTCCACCGATCCGGATCTCCCGATACCTGGGCGTAGTTATATGCCCAGACCATGAGTATGATGGTCAATATGGCAAAGATAATCCCAATCCGCACCATGTAAAGCCCCAACCCACGGGCAAAGATACTCTCGCGAGGATTGTAGGGCGGGCGCTGCATCACGTTGGGTTCGGCGGGTTCCATGGCTAGGGCGAGAGCAGGTAATCCGTCGGTGACGAGGTTCATCCACAGAATTTGTAGGGGGGAAAGGGGAACACCACCCAAGCCAATTAACGGCGCGGCTGCAATGGTAAGTACTTCCCCGATGTTGCTTCCCAGAATATATTTAATGAAGCGGCGAATATTCGTATAAACCACTCGACCTTCTTCCACAGCATGGACGATGGTGGCAAAATTGTCATCCAGCAGAATCATATCGCTGGCTTCTTTACTCACATCGGTGCCCGTAATGCCCATCGCTACGCCAATATCAGCTTGCTTAAGGGCGGGGGCGTCATTAACTCCATCCCCCGTCATTGCTACAAATTCACCTTGGCTTTGCAAGGCTTGGACGATTCGCAGTTTGTGTTCCGGGGACACACGGGCGTAAATACTGATATGGTTAACCTGTTGCTCTAATTCGGCTTGAGAGAGTTTTTGCAACTCTTGTCCGGTGAGAACTAAATCCCCGTCTTTAGCAATTCCCAGATCAGTTGCGATCGCTCGCGCCGTTAACTGATGATCTCCTGTAATCATCACCGGGCGAATTCCCGCCTCCCGACATTGAGCCACAGCCTCCCGTACCTCTGAACGCGGCGCATCCAGCATTCCCACTAATCCCAGCCAGATTAATCCTTGCTCGCTCTCTTCCCAAGAACCTTCCGGGGGAATGTCTGGCAAGAGCTTATAGGCAAATCCCAATACCCGCAATCCTTTACCTGCCATCTGGTTATTTTGTTCCAGAATCTGCTCCCGTTGCTGCGGAGTTAGTTCACCCTCCTGAATCCGGGTGCAACGCTCTAAAATTAACTCCGGTGAGCCTTTGGTAAACATGATGTAGGATGTAACCTCTTTCCCATTCTCCATCTGGCAAATCACACTCATGCGCTTGCGTTCAGAGGAAAAGGGAAACTCGGCTACCCGGGGCAACTGTTGACGCAAGGACTCTTCAAAAAAACCTGCCTTACCAGCCAAGGATAACAACGCCCCCTCGGTTGGATCACCCAAAATCCCCCATTCCTGCTTTTCCTGCTGCAATCGGGCATCGTTACAAATTACACAAGCGGTTAACAGGGTTTGCAAGTCGGGATAGTCTTGAACTGTGATGGCTGACTCCTGAATCCGGAATTCTCCAATCGGTGCATACCCTTCACCTGTCACCGCAACGGTATCCCCAAGGGTGTGAACGAACTGGACAACCATTTTATTTTGGGTGAGGGTACCGGTTTTGTCAGAGCAAATCGTCGTCACAGAACCCAGGGTTTCCACCGCAGGTAGCTTACGAATCAGGGCGTGGCGGCGCACCATCCGCTGGGTGCCGAGGGCTAGGGTAACGGTAACCACAGCAGGCAACCCTTCCGGGACGACTGCCACTGCCATACTTAAGGATACTTCTAAGAGTTCTTCAAACAGTCCCAATCCCCGGTTCAGGATACCCCCGACGACAACCAACGCTACCAAGATTAGGGAACCACTGACTAAAACATTTCCCAACTGAGACATCCGCTGTTGTAGCGGCGTGGGTTCTGTTTCCACCGATTGCAGCATTGTGGCAATTCGCCCTAATTCCGTCTGCATCCCGGTGTTGGTAACCAGTACCTTTGCCCGCCCCTGAATCACTTCGGTTCCCTGAAATACCAAGGTTACGCGATCGCCTAAGGGGGCGTCTTCACTCAGTTGCACGTCCGGTTGCTTGTGTACCGCCTCGGCTTCCCCAGTTAGGGCAGATTCCCGGATTTGCAGGTTTTGGGCTTCAATCAGACGACCATCAGCCGAGACTTGTACTCCCGCTTCTAATAGCATGACATCCCCCGGCACCAATTCCTTACCGGAAATTTCCATCAGTTTCCCATCTCGCAGCACCCGTACTTTAGGGGAAGAAAGGCGTTTGAGGGCGGCGAGGGCTTTTTCAGCACGGCTTTCTTGGAGATAGCCTAACAGACCATTTAAAATCACGATCGCAAAAATCGCGATCGCGTCTTTGGGAAACACCCCATTTCCTAAATCCAGTACCCCTGACACGATGGCTACGGCAATCAGCATCACTAACATGATATTCGTGAACTGATCCCATAAGATTGCCAGGGGACTACGCCCCAAGTTTTCTGTTAATTCATTTAACCCATACTGCTGCTGCCTCTGGGCAATTTGTGCGGGGGTTAAACCCCTTTCTGTGTCACTTTTTAGACGTTCTAGTGCCTGCTCAATGTCCAGGGTATGCCAGGGTTGAGTGGTATCAGAAACAGAACTCGACGATGCAGATGATGATGGAGTAAATGACATGGTTTGCGGTAATTGTGCTAAAGGAAAAAACGTTTATGGAGAAACTCAATGTAGGGTGGGCAATGCCCACCTACCACTTATGGTGTTTCAACTCATTGCCCTTATTTGAGCAACTATTTTTTTAAAAGAAAATGGGCAGTAAATGAGAGCCTTGCCAGAGTGCATAAGCAATAAAAGCAAAAACTAGGGTCACTAAAGCGGTTAGTCCGTACCCCACACACATCAGCAAACCATCTTCTTCTAAGGTAGCAACAACCAATAACAAAATCGCGGCGGTTGGCATCGGATTCGTGAAAGGAAACGGTAACATCAGTAGCACGCTTAGCCAAGTCATACAAAACCCATTCCAGCGCCAAATTTTAGGACTTTCCGCTACCTTTAGCCAACGAGGACGCACAATTTTTTCCAGCACCCTCATCACTCGCTTCAAATTTTTTAGCAGTTTTAAACTCAGGCTAGGGGGAAATCGAAAGTTGGCAACTTTTCTAGGTAACCACGGTTTTCGCCGTCCCAAAGCCATTTGCACGGATAACACTAAGCAACCTAATCCTAATATACTTGATGCTCCGGGAGGCATGGGAAACAAAAAGGGTAAAACTAATAAGCCAATCACCAAGCTGAATCCTCGCTCAGAAGTTTCTGTGAGAATATCTCTTAGCGTTAGGGGTTGATGTGTTAATCGGCTGAGTAGGGACTCAATGTCTTGAGTAAATTTTAGGTGCATTTGTCATTCGTCTTATGTCTTTTGTCTTATGTTATTTGTCAGGGTCTAAGAACTATTTATATAACTTAATCGAGTTTGGTTTATTTCCACCAATCTATTTATAAAAGGGGACAAAGTAGAGCCAATAACTGTAGCCACATCATTTAAATGGGTATAAATTGACAATTTATTGAGTCGGTGCTATACCATACAACCAAATAATCAGCAGTGGCGTGATTACCGTCAGCAGCAAATTGAGAGGCGCCCCAATTCGAGTGAAATCAAGAAACTTATAGCCACCCGGTCCATAAACCATTGTATTCGTCTGGTAGCCAATTGGAGTCAGGTAGCTGTTAGGGTAGATTAATCCGACAATAAAGGTAATAATACCCAAGGGGGTAAACTGAAATAATCCAAATTCGCCATACCCCAATTCATTAGATATACCACTTGCCACAATATTGGTGGAGGTGCCAATTAAGGTAATCATCCCCCCTAACACCGTGGCATAAGATAGGGGAATGAGCAGTTTAGAGACAGAGATGTTCTGCTTTTTCCCCCAATCTTCCACAATGGGTAAAAAGACAGCGACAACCGCCGTATTGTTGATAAAGGCAGTAATCGAACCCACAATCGCCCCCATGACAAAAATTTGTTGTCTGGGATTCTTTCCGCCCCATTTAATCAGCACGTCTCTAACCACTTGAATCACACCCGTGCGCCCAATTCCCTCACTCAGAATAAACATTGCCATTACTGTAATGGTAGCAGAGTTACTAAAGCCAGAGATTCCTTCTTCTGGGGTAACTAATTCCAAAAGCATCAAGACAACGGCAATAAGCAGGGCGGTGATATCAACGGGAAGCCATTCAGCAATAAACGCAATTAAAGCGAGGATTAAAATGCCAAGGGTGAGGGCAATTTGCATAGATTATTGAATAATTTTTCAGATAAAAATTTTGAATTCAGTAAAATGTCGAATGACGCTCCCCACCGTTAACTTTAATGAAAGTCCGACTACTTCGTTCCATTCACCAAAGTGCTGGAGACGGCAAAAGCAAGGATTGGTTTATTTTGTACTATCGCTTCACCCAGGAAGCAGAGTAGGTTTTAAGTCCAAAGTCCAGTTATTAAGCATTTTTGAATCGCGGCAACCCTTGATACATCGTAGGGTGGGCATTGCCCACCAGAATACGAGAAGGTAGCGGCAAACTCCTAAGCGGATAACGTCCAAAAACCCATACAGGTTTGGCTTTTTGCCACTTAGAACAAGCTACCACCGCGATAACGGCAGCTAAATTAAACTGAAATAACATCTGGAATGCCTCTGACTCTCTGTAGGTACAACGAATTAGAGTAGTACCAGCTCCTGAAACTGACGAGATCAAGACATTACACATAATGCTGATTCTTCAGTCTCCTCCCAATGCCTACGGAGTTAGCTGACGGGCTAGGACTGAGAGTTGTCCCTCTCAACTCAGCGTTCGAGTGTGAGATACGCCCCAAAAGTTGGTTCCCCCGCTCCAGCTTCACCGTGCTTGTGAAACAGGTTTCTCAGTGAAGTTCTGGATTAAGCTGACTTACTCGACTTAACCTATGATCATATTGCTGCTGGAAAAAAAAGTCAATACTGTGTCTCTACAACGTAAAAAAATTTCAGGTGCATTTGGACTTACCAGAAAAAGCGAATCGTAATATATAAAGCTGCCGTTACTAGTTGTATCACCATTACCGGTACGCCGTAACCTAAAAAGGTTTTAAAAGAAATCCGGCGTCCATGGAGTTCAGAAATACCCGCCGCCACGATATTGGAAGAGGCACCAACGAGTGTGCCATTCCCTCCCAAGGTAGCACCAAACATCATGGCATAGAAAAGGGGTAGTACTTCTGGGGGAAATTGACCCTCAAAGGTGGGAGATAGGACATCTGCTCCCACAGAACCCACATTAACCAGGTACTGTTTAAGCAGTGGCACCATTGCCACTACTAGAGGAATATTGGGAACAACACTGGAGAGTAAACCAACCAAGAAAAGTAGTAAGAGTGAACCGAGGAAAATATTTTGTCCCAATAGTACGGCGAGTAGTCGGGATAAACCGCTGAGGATACCCGTTTTTTCTAGTCCACCAATGATCACGAAAATAGACATAAAAAAGAGTAAGGTACTCCAGTCTACATCCCGTAAGATGTTGTTAACAGTATCAATCTTGCTATGGTGAGCCAACAGTAACGCTAACGCCGCTCCCATCAAAGCGACAGCCGCTGGGGAAATTGGAATAGGCAGTGAGTCTCCTACAACAAAAAACACCAGCACAAAAGCCATGATAAACCCCCCAGCGATTAAAACTCTAGGATGCTGAATTTTAGGGTGGGGCAGTTGATTCAAATTATCCAGCTTTTTATGCCAAGTTTTTGGGAATAAGAAGGGCAGCATAACGACAATCACAGCAATGGCAATTCCTCCACCTAAACTAAACTGACTTAAGTAGTCTATGAAGCTGATATTGACGGCATCTCCTACAATAAATGTTGCTGGATCACCGACAAGTGTGAGTAATCCAGCACTATTAGCCACCAGCACCATTAAAATGAGTAATGGCACGAAGTTTACCCCAATGTCCTGTGCTAATGGTGGCAGTAAAGGGGCTAATAACATTACCGTTGTCGCATTTGGCAATACCGCACAAATAGGGGTAGTAATAGCGACAATCCCCAGCAGAAGTCGCCTTCCTTCTCCTCTCGCTAATACGACCATTTGTGTGGCTAAGTAGTCAAATAGTTTAGTCGGTTCAAATGCCCGTACCAGAACCATTACGCCAAAGAATAAAGCCAGGGTTGCATAACTCTGACTGATGTAGCCAACAGCTTCGTTCAGCGTCATAACGTGGACAAAAATTAGCAGTAATGCCCCCAAAAAAGCCGCGATTGTTAGGTGCATCCATTCAGTCATAATTAAGATAATGACACCGACAAAAGTTGAAAATGCAATAATCTGAGACCAGGTTTCCATAAATTCCCTCATGATTGAAGTGGATAAGGGGAAGATGTTCAATGAAAAAAGCAAAGGATAAAGGGGGTAACCCAAGCAGATTGGATAAAAAAAATCCACCCAATTCCTAGAGCGTAAATCGAGTTATAGGGGTTTACAGAGACGTTGCATGCAACGTCTCTACTGGGTTACTGATGTTTTAGAAGAGCGGTGTCATCGCGTCAACCTATACCAATTCCACCCGCAACAAATGACCGCAAAGCTAAACTGAAACGACATGGCAACGCCTCAACTTCAAAAAGCAGGTACAAAAAAACTGAGCAGTACCAGCGCCTGAAACTGATGAGATCGAAACATTCCTAAAAATGCTGATTCTTCAGTCTCCTCCCAATGCCTACGGAGTTAGCTGACGGGCTAGGACTGAGAGTTGTCCCTCTCGACTCGGGTTTCGAGTCTGAGATATGCCCCAAAATTTGGTTCCCCCGCTCCAGTTTTCACCTTGTTACTCAAAAAGGTTTCTCAGTGAAGGACTGGATTAAGCTGACTTACTCTAGCTAAGCATCAATGATAACATAATGGGGTGACATCCTACTCCCCCTAACCCAACTTTTTATAGCAAGCGCCGTAAAACCCACACCTAAAAGGATGTGGGATATAAGGCGGGTCATCGGAGGGACGTAGATGACCAAATTACAAAGGTGCTCTTAAACGAGCTATCAAGCTTGTGATCAACTCAGACTTGCTCATTCCCCGCCTGGTAGCCTCTTGCTGTAGTTGTTGCATTTCATACTTAGTCAATCTGATATCTAATCTGTCTGTTTTTATCGGTACACACAATTGATCACACTTCTAGTAGAATAGAAAAAGCACATTGAGAGGTCGATTCAATGCTAGTTCTCAAATACAAGGTCAAAGCAAAACCGCAGCAATACAAGGCTATCGATGAAGCCATCAGGACGGTGCAGTTTATCCGTAACAAAGCAATTCGTTATTGGATGGACGCGCCCAAAGACACCTAGATTGACCGTTTTGCATTGAACAAGTATTCAACATCACTACGCAACGAATTCTCCTTTGTCAAAGACCTTAACTCGATGGCTGTACAGGCATCGGCAGAACGGGGATGGCTTGCAATATCTCGGTTTTACGATAACTGCAAGTCTAAAAAAGCTGGCAAAAAAGGATATCCGAGGTTCCAAAAGGACAACCGTTCAGTTGAGTATAAAACCAGCGGCTGGAAACTTCATCCGACAAAACGCCGTATCACCATCACCGAT
>NZ_JAVJZI010000062.1:0-25526 GCF_040223135.1 Coleofasciculus sp. G3-WIS-01 | reverse complement strand
AAACCGAGCGAACCGTCTAGGTAGCGAATAAATTCGCCAGTCAAATAATTCGGATAACGTTCTACTATTGTGGTAATGTAAATACAAGTCGCGGGAGGGCATTCCGAGACTATAAACGGACGTGGAGAGGGTGTAAGACCTCATTTGGAGGCAACCTTCAGCGAAGCGTCAACCCCAATCAGCGACCACCCCGGCTAAAGGTGGAGTGGTGAGGAATCCCCCGCGCTCTTTAGCCGGGGGAGGATGTCACACGGGAGAATTAAAAGCCTTCTCTCTCTAACCCCCCTTTCTTCCCCCCTTTCTTCCCCCTTTCTTCCCCCCCTTTCAAAGGGGGGCTAGGGGGGATGGAGAGAGGTTTTCCAGAAAGGTTTTCTAGATCCTGTGAAAAGTAAGCTACACATTTGCCTGCCAAGGAAAGTCTTTATTTTTAAAGAATTGCTTCAGTTATCCAAATTGCCAAATTGCCAATTCTATACCTATTTTTAACTTGGCATTGTCACCAAATATGAATGTTTTTTCCGGATGCGGTTTATCTTTCATCGTGCAAACAACCTGGCGAATTCGATATCTTGGCGCAATGTTCTGGGATACTTGTACAGTAAAACCATCACAACTATAGATCGTCTTATCTCCTACGCCAGATGAGTGATAGCCAAAGGCTCGCAGCAGTAATCCGAGTTCCTCATGTTCCGATACAGTCAATTCAAGATGAACCTCTGATATGTCCTCAAATAAAGACGTTTCGGAAGTATCCAAGGTTTTCAGATACGCCGCACGGTCAAAGCAACCTGTAGGGGTAAGTTTGATGTTTTTATAGTCTAAATAATCCTGATGAAATTCCATTAACCACGCAGCAAAGGCTTCTCTCTCTGATGGGTTGAGAGTCAAGTAATGAAACCAGGGGACTTTTCCATATTCGGTGTGACGAACTTGCAAATCAGAAAACGTTTCTTTGGCGCCTAAGGCTCTTAGCGTTTCCGCTACACTATCAATTTGTCCTGCTTGTTGAGTATTGAACCCAATACCCGAAAACCCTTCCTTCAATCCTTCAGCACCCCCTGGAGGAAAAAGTTCAAGATAGGCATAGTTGCCCCTGAGATAAATTCCCGACCAACTTTCTGTATCCGTTTCTACGGTATCTCTGGATATTGTGCAGAATGATTGGTTAATGAAGTCGGATTGGGCGATTAATTCTAGAGTTTCTGTGTCGAGCGTAACATATAAATGATTAAATTCTATTCCCATGTTCGTAGTAGGGGCTTTAGCCCCAATATAAGTTTTCTTTTCATCAGGCTAATTCACCCAATTAGGTGTGCCGAGTAGAGACGCGCCATGGCGCGTCTCTAGCACAGTGCGGAAAGTCCTAATCGATGTGTCTACTGCTATACAGCTAAAATTTTAGGATTGATTGTAGGTTGGGTTGAGGAACGAAACCCAACAGAATCTAGGGCTAAAGCCCTTACTACAAGCCAAATCTAATCCACAAAATTAGGTGTGCCACGCCAGTAGAGTAACCCAACAGGGTAACGGTGGTGTTGGGTTTGGCTTACGCTCTACCCAACCTACAAGAACTACGAAAACTTGTTACAACAAATGACAAATGAATTAACTGACAGACTTGCCAGGGATTGACCAGCGCTTGATCCGACCAATGGTGACGGGCATATTCAGCGCCACATCTAGGGTAAACCGGAAGACTCGGCGCGATCGCCGACCGTTTTCGGGGTCAAAGAAGATCAGTAATACATCCCAGCAATCGCTGTTAATCCGACAATAGGGGCTTTTCTTCACCTCAATCGTGTCCAGTTGACGCTCAGAGGCGATCGCTTCGGCAAAGACAGAGGCGGATTGGAAGATGTTGGTGGCGGCGAAATTCAGGGCGCGATCGCGTGAGGTTTGTCCTAGGTTCCGCAAGTCGTGGTAGACGCGATTCAGGAAGGCGCTTAAGGCTTCCCGGATTAGGGGTTCTTGTTCGGGGTCAAATCGGTTACTAATTGCGGCTAGGGCAGCGTTTACTAGGGCGTTAACCGTCCAACCATACATCCCACGCACGTTATTTACGGTGACAACAGGGACAACTTCCCCGGAAAAGAGTTCCACGGTGCGGGTGGTGCGGTGAGCGGGTAGACTGATCCGCTCCACAAATTCATCGCTGGTTTCTGGCTCTAATTGCCCTGCTAACATTTGCAGGAACATTTCATAAATATCGTCAGCAAAGGGTCCTTTGGGTTCTAAAACATAGATGGTGTTTTGATCCAGGTTGAGTGTCCAGATTAGGGAGCGCCGTTCGTCGGGGTAGCGATCTAGGTGTGCTAGCATCTGGCGCGGATCGTAGGGGTCTGGCGGTACCATGATGCCGTCAATTTCGGCAGGTGCCATCAGTTGCTTGAATGTATCGCGGCGGGCATCATCGCCAAAGTCGTAGCCCAGGGTGCCAAGGGCGTAAACGTTACCGGAAAATGCGGTGCTGGCTTCAACGGTGGCGGGGTTGGCTGGTGCAGCATCGGAGTCAGCCGCCGCGATAACCGAGGCTTCTGTGGGTGTAGCGGGTTGTACGGCGGGGCTGGTGGCAGTAATGCTGGCGGGGGTAGGCATGGCATAACCAGGGCGTTCGGTGCGGGTTACTTGGTCGCCAGCAAAGGAAATGGTGACCGAGGGTTGCCCAAACAGCAGGTTCATTGCGCCTGGGATATTCACAAAGCCGCGTAGACAGCGTTCTGGTTCTTCGACAACATCGGGGTTGCAGGGAATGGCGGTGTTGAGGAGTGCCATGCGGACGGCTTCGGCATCGACGGGTTTGCCTTCTTGCAGTTGTAGGCTCATCAGTAGGGCAGAAATCCCTGTGATCAAGGGAGCCGCCATGCTGGTTCCGGTTAGGCGCACAGGTTTTTCGGTGCAAGGTTGCGCTCCGAGAATATCTTCACCGGGGGCGAGGATGCCTTCGTCGGTGTTGTTGCCGCCCCAGTTGCTAAAGTGAGTTGGTGTACCATCAATGTTGGCGGCGCCTACGGCTAGAGAACCCGATATCACCGCAGGCAGACACCAGCATTCATTGGAATTGTTCCCCGTGGGCGCGACGATTAAGACGTTGTTATCTTGGCATTTTTTAATCGCTTGGACGAGGATTTCTTCCCCTTCACTGGTTTGGGTGGGGCGACAAAAAGCACAGTGGATAATATTTGCACCTAATTCTAAGGCTAAGTCGAAGGCACGGGCTAAGTTAAGGGGCGACAGCAGATCCCCATAGTCCGCAGAAGTTACGGCATCGTGGGGCATATTGATGACTCGGCAGTTAGGAGCAATGCCGAAAACAGGGCTATGTTCTTGACCTACGATGTTACTGGTGACGTGACAGGCATGGTCGTTGAGTTCAACACGCGCTTTGATATCTTCTGGGAGGGCGGCGTTGAGCGCGTCTTCTTTCTCTTGACCCTTGAGTCCTTTGTCCCGAATGGCTTGGAATGTGGCGTAATCTTCTGGGCTGGGGGGTTCTGCGGGTTCATGCCAGTAGGGAACAACTTTAGAGACTTGGGCGCCGGCAAAACAGGATAATGTGTAGTCTGGGTCGCCGTCTAGAATTACAATCGTGATCCGGGGGTCGCCAAGGGTTTGGTTGTGGAGTTCCGCTAGTCCGGGGATGCGATCATCTAGGTCATGGGGATGGAGTGCCAGTGGTATTGGGGTGGCAGAACTCTCAATGTCACTGACTGAAACCGCCGCCGACTCCATTTCACTTTCCACACTATCGGATTCTACCTGGCTATCCCCAGCCTCTGATCCTGTGGGTTCAGATGAAGATGGGGTTAACTCAGATTCAAGAGATTCCACTGCATGACTGGATGGGTCTAGAGTATCAGTTGGACTCTCTGAAGCGTCTAACTCAGCAGACTCAGCCCCAGTTTCCTCAACTGACGCTGAGGTATTTTCCGACATTTCCCCAGCTTCAGTCGGATTAATTTCTGCTACTAACCCTGCTGGCTCAACCTCACTTGCCCCCATTTGTGCTTCAGCCGACTCGGATTCAGATTCAACCCCATCAGATTCAGTCTTACTGGCTGAGACAGTTGCCTCAGCAGACTCTTCTGAGTCATTCACCTCACTCGACTCCAGCCCACTGGCTTTGATATGACTGTTGGGCAAAGACCCAACCACAAATTCTCCTACGGCTGACTCTTCCACATAGTTTAGACCTGTCGCCTGACCAAACGCATCGCTATTCCCAACCCCCACTGCACAGGGAGCCAGACCCATACTGGTTGCCACTAAGTACAAGTTTTGCTGTAGCACCCCAACGTGCTTCAGCAGCACCTCATAACCGACAGAGCGATAGCGACGAAATAGCCGACCGAACCGTGCCGTAATCACTAATAGCACTTGTGGACGTGGACTCACCAAAATTCGGACAGAACTATAACCTAACCGATCTAAAATATCATCCTTCGATTCGACAATCTGCTCTACCTGGTGATTTAGTGGGTCGTAGTGATACACCCCTTGGTTCAAACCTTGACAATGCAGTATCACTGGATAAATTTCTAATTCATACATTGCCCCACCACCAGGATAGGGACGACGGCTCAATTCGCCATAGTCAACATCTGCTTCAAAACCGAGTATTTCTCGCCAATTCTTACCATACCACTCTTCTGTGCTAAGTAGTTCCTTGACACGGGCAGTGCGATACAGGAATTCTCCGAGTTGTTCAATGGTGATCGGATGGTTATCGTCATAGTATCGAACCGATTGTCGTGTTTCAATCGCTTCTGTGAGCGTGGCATCGTTACATATCAATCCTCCCAGATTCGGATGCGGCAGCGGCACAATCCGATCGCTCATGGGTGGCTTCACCACTGGGAAATCCGACCACTGGTCAATGCACCGCTTTTCATCCATTTCCCGATAGTCATGGCGACCTCTGCGACTGCGGCTGTGGAATAGCAAATTATGAAAGTCCCAAAGCTGAAGCGAGGGGGGTTCGGGATCAGCCGCCAGAAACCCCGCCGCCCATAACAAATTGAGGAACTGATAGGCGGTTTCGGGTCCCAGGTGGGGTGGTGGCGTCAGCGCCCCTAACGTTTGGGGTTGGGCGAGTTGAGCCAAGATTGCACTTGCTCGCCAATCGAGGAGTTTAATCCGAAACTTTGAGAGAGGGGACTCCAGCACCATTGTGCCGTCGTAGGGATGCTGATAGGCAAAGCGGGAGAGGGTGACAGGGGTTTTTGTCCAGTAGGGTTCGGTTAGATTCAACTCGGCGGAATCCACCATCGGAATCGCCACTGCCAGGGGCAAAACAGAGTAACTCAACCAGCCTCGCTCATCCAATTGTTTTAACATCAAGGCGAACTGTTCCCTAGCTGTCCCGCCATCGAGTTTGGCTAACCCTTGCATGAGAAATTCGGTGGTGGTGTTGCCCGCTTTGAGATGATCAAGAGCCATACTGATTCCGGGCGTTGTGGCAAGGGTGAGCCAAGCCGTCGGATCAGTTTCGGCTGATTGCAGGGTGTAGTGATCTCCAGTGCTTGTGATTTGGATATCGGGATTGAGAGAAACAGCGAAAGGGTGATTGCTCATGGATGATGGATAATGGGAAACGATGATTGGCTAAGTGAGTCAATGGCAAATGACAGTAGGCAATAGAGGATCAAGTTTCGATCCTCCCAACGCCTCTTAACAAGGGGAGCTAGAAATTCCTGTTTACCCTCATGTGGAGTCAAAAATTTATTCATCTGACTCCCCCCTTAATAAGCTACGGTTTACACACAAGTATCGGTTATGTCGTTTCGACACCCTAGATCCCCCTAAATCCCCCTTAATAAGAGGGACTTTGACTCCGGTTCCCCCCTTATTAAGGGGGGCTAGGGGGGATCTCAGGATTTGTTCAGTGTACCGTAGCCTTATTAAGGGGGGCTGGGGGGGAGCAAAAAGGGTAAGGGAAAGACGATCTGACATATATTTTATAACTTAAAGGAGAAATATTATGGCAGCCGCGATCGGCGAAATTATCAGAAATGGAATTTTATTTGATGTTAAGAATTGGAGCAGTTTAATGTCAGACGGTTATGATTTTTTTCAGACGGTTGAACAATTATTTGATAGGCTGACTGAACGAGAGATTCCTTATGTATTGGTTGGTGGGGTAGCTTTACTCAGCTATGTGGAAGGTCGCAATACCCAAGATATTGACCTAATCCTAGATCGGGCTGATCTTGATAGTTTACCAGAGATTGGTATCCAGAATGAAAATAAAGATTTCATTCGGGGAACCTTTAAGGGATTACAAGTTGACCTGTTATTAACCCAAAACAAACTCTTCCGACAACTATCGCAAGACTTTGTAACAGAACAGAGCTTCGGCAACCGACAAGTTCGCTGTGTCACAATAATAGGACTCCTAGTTTTAAAGTGTTATGCATTACCATCTCTCTATCGTCAAGGACAATTTAGTCGCGCCAGCATTTATGAAAATGATATCCTTTTATTGCTGTTAAACTATTCGGTTAATTTAGATGTAGTTATTAACATTTTATCAGACTATTTATTGGCAAGTGATTTAAACGAGGTAGACAGTATTTTAGGCGATATTCAAAGACGGATTCAACGATTTTCAACGCAGCAGCAAGCATTAGCGCAAGAGTAGGAAAAGAATAGTTTTAAATCATCGCGTTGTGGCAAGAGGGGGAGTAGGAGCTTGGGTTATGGAGCCCGTACATTTTTATTAGGGGTGAGACAGCCGGACATCATACGATAGAGGTATATGTGAGGTAAACCAAAATGTAGGGGCACCATCCTTGCGCCCTTACCGAACCTCGTCAAACTGAGAATTGCTATAGTCGTTTTCAGTTTTGATGGGAGCATGTCAGTTTTGCACAAAATATTCTCGTAGGTTGGGTAGAGCGCAAGCGAAACCCAACAGGCATACGATGGTGTTGGGTTTCGTTCCTCAACCCAACCTACTGGCGTGACACAGCTAAAATTGTGGAATAGATTTGACGATTTTCTGGGCGCACGCCGTGCGCCCCTACAATTCCTGGATGTAAGGCTAATCCACCAAATTCGGTGTGCCACGCCACTACAAAGGTGACATGCTCCTGTTTTGATCGCCTTGTCAGAGTCATGTTCAAGAAAAGTCATAATCTGGATGCGGTTGACACTCGTCACGTTGATCGTAGTAAAAACAAAAATTTTCTAATCGACTCTTCTCTAACTCTTGCTCTGTCACAGCAACAGCCGCATCTATGATGCAACTTTGACTTTTACAAAAATCATAGATTCGATCACCTATGCTGTTAAATAGAAAGTATTTGGGTATGTCTTTTATTTTTGTGAAATAAAAAAATAAGAGTGGCTTGGCATAGGCTTTAGAGAAGCATGGCATCAGCAGATAAGATCCCCTGAAAATGTAATTCGCTTTCTGTGAAAAGTATTTTTGTATGTAGGGTGTAAGATACTTTCCTCGGGTTCCTAATGTTCCAGGCACCGCTGGAGCGCAAGGACCTATATCGACTCGACTACGACCATCAAAGAAAAGTTCAAAGCCAATGACCATCGTATCTCTAATCAGTACCTGTGTTAATTCATCTGAGTAATAACCACCATCGAGAGCGATCGCGGTTCTGGCTAATTCTTCAGGATCTTCGTCGTTTTCGATATGGATATACAGCATCACACTGGAATCTTCAAGCTTTGAACCTAAGTGAATGCCAATCGTATTATTCATAATTTTACGAGAGCCATGATGTGCGGCGGCAAACTGTTCAAACGAGTTTCGATTAAGACGAACACCTAACCGGCTATCAACCTTATCTAATAGCTTAAACGCATGAGTTAGTGATTCTGGCCACGTCGTTCCCTGATCATTACAAACCTCATAACGTCCGGCTAGCAGTCGCCCCCCTTCAACTTGGCAAGAAGATTCCACACAACAAGAACCTTCTATCTCCAGAATAGCCTGTTCAAAAAGAGGGAGAGGGAAGGTTGGTTCAACATCAAAAGCCTCTTGATGAGTGCGGACAAACTGAAGACGGCGGTTTTTGAGCTGATTCTGTTGCAGCCTAGAAATTAGGGTCATAGTCTTAGTCAGATATAGTATCTAAACTTAATAGAGTGCCTACCTCTAAGAAAGAGTAAGGATTGTCTTATGATTAGCCCAAGGACTTAAAAGAAGACGAGGTAGATGAAGAAAGTCTACAAAACTTACAGATACACTAAAGTTTTGAGCGCAATTCAACATCTTTAACCTCGTCAACAATGTATAGCCTAGGAAATCACTGGAATGGCAACTGGAGGTTAACTCTCGTGCCACTCAAGTGATCTAAACCGTATATCCTTATTCGTAGGCACACACACAAGCGGTGAAAGACGCTTCCGCACCATCGTAGGCACACACACAAGCGGTGAAAGACGCTTCCACGCCAGTACCACCGAGAGCTTCCTCGGAGAGTTCAGCCAAGTAGCTGGGGAGTTTACCCGTGGTGCTACGGAACACGGGCTTGCCTTGTTGGGGCAGAATGTTTTTCTTGTCCATTGGACTAATCCTCATATTGTTGTTTACTTTGTTAACCCGTTAGGGTGGGTTAGTCCCCTTCCACCTTGCGGCGAAGCTTGTTAGTTGGCACCTGGTTTGAAGGGAATGATCAGTTGCCAATCAAATTCTTAACTATCGGGTGGATGCCAATTTTCAGCCACCCAAATTCGGCGTGATGCGGCAAGATTGGAGGCGCTAAAGCGCCCACTACGAACTAAAACGGTATATTCATCGGGTTCATCTGTGCCTCAGCCAGGGGCACCGTGCGCCACCCCAGCTTCACCGGCACGTCATAGAGTCGCCCTGGACCCAACCGTAACCATAAACCTCGCATTCCTGGTATAATCACCTTGACCACATTCAAACCGATATCCGGTCGTGTCTGGTCTAACACCAGGGTTTCTAGCCCTACCCCTTGGGCAATCTCCACACAAGTCATCACATCGGTATAGATGTCATCACTCCAGCGTTTGGGGTAATCCTGGGCAGTCTTCAGGGGCTGGGATGCATCGGGGACTAAACAGGGATGACTCGCTCGAGTCACTCCTAGCAGCCAGTCTTTCGACTCACCCTGAAGCTTATCGTCAGGAATTTTGTCCAGTTCCAGCCCAATTTGATTCACCTCAGTCAGGGCGCGAAGAATGGCAATTTTCGGGTCGAGGTGAGCGCCAAACCCAATCGCGATTCGTTCGGTTCCCACTGTGCGATAGGACAAACCTGCAAATGCCGGAATCCCCAAATCCGCCGTCAAATCCAGCACCCAGATTTCCCGGTTCTGTTTTCGGTAGAATTGCTGCAACTGAATAAAATACGGCTCATCAAAACTGCTCAAATCTACCCCAGGGCGGCTCAATTGGTTGTACCACCACAGCGCTACACTGTCGCGCTCCACCAGTTCCAGAAACCCTTGCAAAATTGCCTCTTCCAAGGTATTTCCTGTGGCATTCCCATTAGAATCCGCCTTACAGAAGCGCTCAGCGTCTGGCATGGGGTAGTGGTAGTAGCAAAAGGCAGTGGGGAGATATTTGTGCTGCTGCTGTGTCAAGGACCAAACCGGTGTCCAGTCAATCGCTTTACTGGCATCAAACCGATTAGGAATCCAGCGATAGGCGGCGGCTGAACCCTGGGCATTTAACTCATCCCGGTTGGCATATTGGGCGTCGCTAAAGTACAGCAGTGACTCCGGATGAAATGCCAAGTCTTTCAACTCAGCCAGGGTAGCCCGTTTCTGGGGTTCATCCCCCTGAAAGATACCGGAATAGCGCTCCACTGCCTCACACAACCCACTCGCCCGGGATTGGCTATCAGTTTTCCCCTTACCGGAACTCTTGTGTTTCAGGTTATTCCGCAGCCCCCGCAGGGAGGTGGCACTGCCGAAGCTATGCCCTGCCTTGTAAGTATGCACCAAGGGATTCGCGGGGTCAGAAATCCGCACCAGTTCCGTCACCACCCCTGTCACCGGACTAATTAGATGCTGATATTTCTGCACCGTCTGCTCTGGGGTAGTGGCACGATGACCGCCATCGCTGGTGAACTGCTTAGGACGCGACTCCAGTTTCAGCGGCTCAAACCCCCGCCGTTGCAAGAGTCCCGGCTCACCACAGGTGGGACATTGAGGACGCTTAATCAGGATATGGCGTTTCAACTCCAGAATCGTCTGGTTGAACGTGATAATCGTACCCTCTAGGGTGGGAAAGTATGCCGTTCCCGATGTCGTGGTATTGATATAGTGCTTAACCACCCACTTGGCAATCTCCGTCGCCGCCAACTGTAACCCCGTTTGCCGAGTTGAGGGCAGCGTCGCCCGTGCTGTAGGGAAGCAACCCAGCATCCCCTGCCCATTCTCACCATTACGCTGCTGTTGTGCCTGTTTTTGCCGCAACACCGATGACTCCACTTCCCGGTTGCCCCGGAGGGGATGGGCAAGACAATGCCAACACCCCGTCTTCCCCGGCACAAACACTGGACCCAACCACAGCACACTACCCACCGGCTTCACCAGCAGCCAGGGTTGCTGACGCTCTAAAGCCTGCTGGTTAATCGTCGCCAGTTCCGGTTGCAAATAGTCATCAGTTAAGACAACATTCAGTGCCGTTGGCGAATCCGCGTCTGGAGGTGTCACAGAAATGCCCACGTCCCCCAGCGCAGCTTTCAGCGCAGCCACCGTCACCTCACTAATCCCCTGACCCACCGTTGTCAGCGTCACCGACTGCTGTAGCCCCTGTGCCGCCACAGGTGGGGCAATCCCTAACTCACTCCAGAATGCCGCCACCTCCGGAGATAACTCTGGCGCCGCCTCGGTGAGATACCCCTTCTCTGCCAAGCGATTTAGCACATAGTCGATGTAGTCTGGGGGGACTTCCCCATCCAGCTTTTCCACAATCTGCTCAATGGTGTATTGCCCATTTAACAGGGGCAGAATCTGGCAGTAGAGTTGTCCGGTGAGGGCGTGGTTGCCCTGTTCACCGAGGAGATACACCTGCTTCGGCTCGATGATCTCCACATGGAAGTGGGGCTTAATTTGGGGCAGTGTCGTGGATTCCATAGCGCGAACAGTCAGTAATGAAGTGTGAGTGTAAGAAGGCAGAAGACAGAAGGTGGGGCGGACTTTTCACCGTATGTAGCACAAGGTGAGTGTGAATTGTGTAGGGGCGGGTTTCACTACTATCTTTTCGGTGACACCAGGATGTAACTAAACCCGCCCCGACTCAGCCAAAACCTTTGATATCCCGTAGGGTGGGCATTGCCCACCAGCCTCATCTGAGCGTGCCATTCGGTTAAGCCCAGATGCGCCCCCGACGGAAGGACTTGGATTTGCTCCCAGATTTTTTTGCCTGCTCCCTAGCGTAGTCCCACCAATAGGAGTAGTCTTGCAGCCCGGTCATCGACGTTGGCACGTAGGACTTTTGGGGTTCAGGCGTAGGCGTCTCATCGGCTGGAGGGGCTTCTGGCGCCTGATCTTCAGATGGTTGGCTGTTCGATTTCTTGCTCATGTTAATCTCCTTATAGATAGGGGTCTGGCTACCACAGATGATTCTGACTTTTCACGGGAAACCTAGAAACCTGAGTAGAGACGTGCCATGGCGCGTCTGGGCGGGTTTAGTTACATCCGGGTGTCACCGAAAAGATAGTAGTGAAACCCGCCCCTACACAATGGAACACTCACATTGCGCCACATGCTGTGAAAAGTCAGAACTATCCCTGGGTTGCAGCCGCCACGGTGCTTGCTTTTGGACGTGCTAAACTTTCAAACCATTAACTGATTAAAAGAAGCTTCCCATTCCGCCAAAGCCACCCCAGCCTGAGCTAGCACTTGAGTGCATCACTTGGTTAAAACTGCGGTTGGCATAGGCGGACGGATCGTTATAGTTAGCGCCATGGAGCAAATCCATGCGAATATGCACTAAATCTTCGAGCCGACCATTTTCCACATCCACGCATAGTGCTGGCTGGACGAAATGGGGTCGTTTGACCGGGGGAGACAATACAGGTAGTCGCATGGTTGAAAATCCTCCACATTTAACGTATAGAGTGACCAAGGGTGTAGGGTTCGGCATTCATCGTCGGGACACGGCACTGCCGTGCCTGTACAACTATCCCAACCCTCACCCAAATTTGGCTGTCCCTTAGTAAGGGGAAGACCAGGAACGGACTTCGCCCAAGGTAACCGGAACCAGGTCACTCACATCAATCGTAAATCGGAAAATCTTCTTGGCACGACGATTATTTTCCGGGTCGAAGAATTTCAGCTTCACATCCCAACAGTCACTATCCAGACGACAGAAGGGACTTTTTTCCACGGTGACACTATCGAGTTCCATCCCCACCGCAACCGCTTGGCTGAAGGTTTGCGCCGCTTGGAAGGCGTTGGTAACCGCAAAGTTAAGGGCGCGGTCTTGGGAGGTGGTACCCAAGTTGCGGAGGTCGTAGTAGATGCGGTTGAGGAATCCATCCAACGTCTGACGGATACGACCTTCATCCGCTGTTGTTTCCTCAGTTTGTACGGCTTCCATCGCCGCACTCACCAAGTTGTTCACCTTCCAGCCGTAGATGCCTCGGGTTCCCAGGGGTTCAATCACCGGGATAACTTGACCGGAGAAGAGCTTAACCGTGCGCTTGGTTAAAATACCCGGAATGCTGACGCGCTCCACGTATTCAGCATCATTTTCAGCTTGGATTTGACCCGCCAAAAGTTCCTGGAGAGCGCGGTAGGCATCGGCAGCAAAGGGACCCGTGGGCGCGATCGCATAAACTGGAGTCAGTTCAATATTAAGCGTCCAAATCAGCGATCGCGCTTCCGACATATTATCTCCCAGATAGTCCACCATCTGGCGGGCATCATAGGGGTTTGCCGGCACCATCGTCCCCTGAAAGTCAAAGGGCGGCATCAGTTGCTTAAATGAGTCCCGACGGGCTTCTGTGCCGAAGTCATAGCCCAGAGTTCCCAAAACATAGACGATTTCACCGAGAGAGGGGATCTCGCTGGGGGCTTCGCTGGCAGTAACGGAATGAGCAGTAAGATTTGGCATAGTGGGCATAGCAGGGGGTTGGGGTACAGAATTCATCAGGTTTTGCAGGTTGGGACTGTTTGTGGGCATTGCCCCTGGGGGTGCAGACGGGGCTGGCTGAGCGGTTGGGGCTTCCGTCCCACTCGTCAATCCCCCCCCACAACCGCAACCTGCGCCTTCCACGCCTGCTGCATCAACGGTGGCTGCATCAACGGCTGATGCAAGTTCCTCTGGCATAGTTCCTCCTGTTAGTAACGTTACAGCTCCAGATATGTTGAGTTTGCCCGCCAGACACCGCTGGGCATCAGCGGGCAGGTCAAAGTCACAGGGCAATGCACTCTGCAACAACACTTGACGCACTCTTTGGGGGTCAGGGGTTTCCCCCCGTTCCCGTTGCAGACTTAGCAGCAGCGCCGCCACCCCCGACACAATCGGCGTGGCAAAGCTCGTACCACTCAGCGTCTGAGTTCCCCCACCGGGTTTTGCCCCCAAGACATCTTTCCCGAGGGCAAGAATGCCTTGAGTCTTATAGGTGTCACCCCAGTTACTAAAGTCCAAGGGCTTACCGTTGGCATCCATGGCGCCAACAGCCAGGGCAGCGGGCAGGGCAGCGGGGACATGGAGACATTCGCAACCATTGTTACCCGCCGCCGCAATCAGCAAAACATTTTGCTGCTCACATAAGCGCACGGCATTCTCCAGCCAGCCGTCGGCTTCCCCAAAATCCGTGAGTTGACCGCCACTGATGTTGATAACGTGCGCCCCCGCGTTCACTGCCCGCTCAATGCCCCGCGCCAAGTCTAACTGGGATACACGGCGGCGATTATCGGAAAAGATGGGAACAATCACCCCTTGGCATTGCGGTGCAATCCCCGTCACCGGACTCCCCGGTTGACCAAAAATAATGCTGGAAACATGGGTGCCGTGAACCGACATATTACCATCCGGGCGAGCCTCCTCATTCACCAGAGACGGCAAGCGCGTCAGGGTTTTGCCGACAAAGCAGGGATGGGTTTGGTCAACGGGTCCATCCAATACGGCAATGCAAATATTATTATCACCCTGGGTCATCGCCATCAACTCCGGCAATGCAGGTATCGCCAAAACAGCAGACATAAATTAGTTAAGTCGGTGGGGACAATTAAAGTGAACGGTGGGGATCGTCATTTGTCATACTCGCTACCCTTGAGAAGCAAGCTACGTCATTTATCTTTGAGGGGTATTTACAGAACTAATATAGGTGGGTTTATTTTTATCAACCTATTTAGTTACTTCGGTCGCCCCACAACCCCTAAACGACTCGGACAAATTGAATATAAACTGTCAACGCCATTGGCGTTTAACGGCATGCAAACAGCTATTAATTTGCTATTCTATCTATTCTTTATTGCATCTTATTTTAGGTGTCATTTATTAATTCCATGTCATTATTTAATTTCATATATTTTTTATAGCATCCCTAACTAGCATTGACAACCTTTTGAGTTATTTAAAAAAACTTATATATCGATATATGGTGACAGGTGATCTGCTTGAAACCCTTATATAGTAAGGATTACATTGCTGAAACTGCCACAACCTCTTGAGGATTGCTATATCTATAAATTCTATTTGAGTTGTACACATACATTTAACCCACAAAACCCAAACTCATAAGCTAAAAGACTTGATCTACAAGCATTTTCACGCCTATTCAGGATCAACATATACCCTCTGTTATTTGTACAAATGATTTAGAAAAAACATTCTTTAATTCTTTTAAAACTATGGAATAATCAATTGACGTTGGCAACTTCATCTGAGTTGTCTAACTCATATAGACAACCTATAAAAACCCATCACAATCTTGGACATAGGAATAAGAAATTCCTTGTCAGCAACAAGTTACTCAAACGGCAATAACCGTGAGTTTAGGATAAGCTCTTAGGCATTTATGGTCTTGATCCGAAGCCCTAATGAGTAGGGGCGGCAAAAATCCCAATTTAAATGCCTGTTAACTTATTGTTTATTCTTTTGAGCTAGAAACACTGTTGATTAAGGGCTTGGTCACCAAGCCCCTACGGCGGCTTGCTCGCCTCTTGAACGATGGCTTCAGATCCCATTGGCGAAGCCTGTTCCTTCAGAACCTATGGCACTCAAACCCGCCAAAAACACCAACTTGTCAGTTGAATACGCCATTGATTGTGTAGACATGGCACAAAACAAATGCGGCACTGACCAGCCAAGTCACAACTATCGTACTTTAGTACGATGCTTGTTGTGCTAGTTGGTGATATGGGTGAATTCTTTCATCAGTCGGTTCACTTGACAAATACAACAGTTCGGTTTTGTAATAAAACTTTACAATCGTTGCCATTTGTCATGGGTCATTTAGTCGGGGCGGGTTTAGTTACTTATGGGTGCAACGGAAACGATAGCTGTCAAACCCGCCCCTACGACTGTCATCACTCTACATGGCTTCCCCATCTTCCCCATGGGGATTGGGCTCTCGCATTCGCGTTGAGATGTGAATAGAAAACCGATAGATTTGGGCGCGAATGCGAGAGCCCCTACGAATACCCCATCTCCCTCATCTTCCCTACCCCCCTCCAGAGGCTACAGGTTCGGGTTGATAGCGAATCCCGGCTTGCTTCAGACGTCGCAACACCTCAGCCAAGCGATCGCACTCTGCAATCAAACTCACCCGCACGTACCCTTCACCGCCGACACCAAAGGCATTTCCTGGCGTTACCACCACACCCGTTTGCTGCAAGACATCCAGAGCAAAATCCGTTGAATTGTGACCCGGTGGACAAGGAACCCATAAATACATCGTCGCCTTAGACTTAGGAATCTTCCACCCCAATTCAGCTAACCCTTGAATCAAAAAATCTCGGCGGCGACAGTACCGTTCTTGCACCTGATGCACATAACTATCCGGTAAATCCAATGCCGTTTCTGCGGCTGTTTGTAATACGGCAAAAATCCCGTAATCTAAATTAGTCTTTAACGTCCGTAATCCTTGAATAATATGGCGATTTCCGACAACAAATCCCACCCGCCAACCTGCCATATTATAAGTTTTTGATAAGGTATGAAATTCCACACCAATTTCCTTCGCGCCAGGAATTTCTAGTAAACTCGTCGGTTGATAGCCATCAAATGCCAGTTCCGCGTAACATAGATCATGCACCAACAGAATCGAGTAACGACGGGCAAAGGCAACAATCTCCTCAAAAAACTCACGGGGTGCCGTCGCCGTTGTCGGATTACTCGGATAGTTAAAATAGAGAATCTTTGCCCGTTCGGCAATCTCGTCAGGAATAGCGGCTAAATCAATTAACCAATCATTTTCCGGCTTGAGGATCATACTGTGAATTTCTGCCCCAGCAATCATCGGACCTCGGAAATGAGCCGGATAAGCTGGACTCGGCACTAAGACTAAATCCCCTGGATTGACATAAGCTAGGGCAAGGTGCGTCAATCCTTCTTTAGACCCCAACAGGGGTAGGGCTTCGCTATCGGGATCGAGAGTAACTTGATAGCGGCGGTGATACCAACTGGTAATGGCTCGGCGAAAATTCGCTGTGCCTTCAAAGGGGGGATAGCCGTGGTTACTCGGATAATTTAGGGCTTTGATGGCTGCTTCAATAACTGGTGCAGGTGCTGAACCGTCAGGATTCCCCATCCCTAAATCAATTAAATCCAACCCTTGCTCACGGGCACGGGCTTTGAGTTCATCCAAACGAGCGAACACATAGGGGGGCAGTGCGCTCAGACGCTTTGCTGGGGTAATCCAATCTAAGTTCATTTAAAAATGCAGCCTTCCTAAACTAGAAAATTATATCGGCATTATTGGGAAATTGCCCAAGCTCCCAGAACTTTAGCCCCTAGAACATCGGTTTAATAATCCTTGTGCCGGTTTCGAGACTTCCGGTGAAAAGTCAGCTATTAGTAGCTAATTTCCTCGCCGTCCACAAGTTTACAGATAAGCGATGGTGAAAGCCCCCACGTTTTTAACCAGGGGAATGTCAAATAAGCTAACAAGGTAAGTTGAAACCAATTCTCCTCATGATGAAGTTCAGGAGTAAAGTAGGTAGTCATCAACAATTTTTGCTTACTAAAACGCAAAAGATGAACAAGAGTTATCACGTTGTGCATAAGCTTGATGACATTCTTGAAGGTTTAACTCTCGAATAGCGAGTATGACCAATGAACATCTCCCCTGCCACTACCCCTAACCTCGCTACAATAAGAAGACTGAAGCATAATGCTTCCTATAAGTAAGGGGGATAAGGACGATGGTTTTGCCCGTAGTTGCTGTAATCGGACGCCCTAATGTGGGCAAATCAACCCTTGTCAATCGGTTGGCAGGGGTGATGGATGCGATTGTCCATGATCAACCGGGAGTCACGCGCGATCGCACCTATCGTCCAGCCTTCTGGCAAGACCGCGATTACGTGGTTGTAGACACGGGGGGCCTGGTTTTTGATGATGATACCGAATTTTTGCCCCTGATTCGAGAACAGGCAATGGCAGCCCTGAGCGAAGCCAGTGCCGCTATATTAGTGGTCGATGGTCAAATGGGTTCCACCGCCGCCGATCACGCGATCGCAGATTGGCTACGCCATCACCCTGTCCCCGTTGTCCTGGCTGTAAACAAGTGTGAATCCCCCCAACAAGGACTGATCCAAGCCGCTGAGTTTTGGGAACTCGGTTTAGGCGAACCCTTTCCCGTTTCCGCGATTCACGGTGGAGGAACCGGGGAACTCCTGGATCAACTGATTACCTATTTGCCCACAATGGGAATGCTTCCCGACACCTCAGAAATCAACGTCGCCATTGTCGGGCGTCCGAATGTGGGTAAGTCCAGCCTATTAAATGCCCTAACCGGAGAAAAACGCGCGATCGTCAGTGCCATTTCCGGTACCACCCGCGATGCTATTGATATGGTCGTCGAACGCCCCGGTAATCCAGAAACTGGGAGTGCACCCCAAACCTATCGTCTCATTGATACTGCCGGGATTCGCCGGAAGAAAAATGTCGAATATGGACCGGAATTTTTTGGCATTAATCGAGCCTTCAAAGCCATTCGCCGTTCCGATGTGGTTCTGTTCGTTGTTGATGCCCTAGATGGTGTCACCGAACAAGACCAAAAACTCGCTGGACGCATTGCTGAAGACGGACGGGCGGCGGTGATTTTGGTGAATAAATGGGATGCGGTTGAAAAAGATACCTATACGATCTACGAACAGGAAAAACTGATTCAAGACCGCCTCTACTTTATCGAATGGGCGCCAATGATTTTTGTCAGCGCCTTGACAGGAAAACGAGTAGACAAAATTCTCGATTTAGTGGATAGTGTCGCCGAACAACATCAGCGCCGCGTCAGTACATCTGTGATTAATGAAGTCCTCCAAGAAGCCATTAACTGGCATTCACCTCCCACCAACCGCCAAGGGCGCCAAGGCAAAATTTACTACGGTACTCAGGTCAAAAGTAAACCGCCAACGATTGCCCTATTTGTCAATGATCCGAAACGGTTTAACGACAACTATCGCCGCTATATTGAGCGTCAATTTCGTCAACAACTGGGTTTTATAGGTACACCCTTGCGTCTGTTATGGCGTGGGAAGAAAGTCCGCGAGGTTGAAAGCAGCAATGCTAATCGAGCAATTCGGGTTTAATTAGTCCTATGTCCTATGTAAATATTCCTCAAACCCTGATAAATGACGAATGACAAATGACCAACTATGGACTTACTGCGATCGCTCCCGTTAGGGCTATACCTGGAACAACCTGTAACTTGGCTACATCACCTGGATTCGCGGGTAAAATTCATTTGGTTAATGAGCTTTTTGGCAGTACCCTTATTAGCTAATCCCTATTGCCGTTTGGCAGTTGTTGTGCTACTCATTTTGCTGACCCTCTCAGCCGCTATTCCGTTGCGGGTTTGGCGTCAGCAAATGGGTTGGCTGCTGATGCTATCGGTGTTTGTATTTATTCTCACTGCGATCGCACCCGATGGATTGGCGGTTGATCATCAGCCTCGGCTTCCTGAGGCGGACATTATCCTGGCTGAGTCGGCTGAAACCTCGGTGCAGGCATCGCCTCAACCTAGACCCTGGTATAATCCCTTTGGTATCGGACGGGAATTGGCTCCAGAGGCTTCTTTTAGTGAAACAGTTATCCTGACCAATTTACCCCAACCGACGGACTACAGCTACATTCTCTTGGAAGCCGGTCCAGTTACGATTACCCGTCGCTCATTAGATCTGGCGGTTCGGGTAAGTACGGTAATTTTTACCTTAATTTATAGTACCAATCTTTACTTGCTCACCACCGCCCCAGAAGAAATTACCGCCGGGTTAGAAAGCCTCATGCTCCCCTTACGGCGTCTGAATATTCCGGTTACAGAAATTGCCCTGACGTTAACCTTATCCTTGCGTTTTATTCCCTTAGTTTTGGAAGAAGTCCAAAATTTAGTCCGTTCCATTCGGACTCGGGCGATTAACTGGAAAAAGTTAGGGGTTCGCCGCAGCGCCCAAGTTTGGATCATGGTAACAGAACGGTTATTAGAAAATCTACTCATGCGAGCCGATCAAATTGCTAAAGCCATGACAGTGCGAGGCTTTACCAGCCCTAACCAGCATCGCGTCCAATGGCACCAGCTTCGTTTACACTGGGGTGACTGGATCGCGATCGCGAGTTTAGCGCCGTTTTGGGTAGCCCGGTTGATTTGGGGCGGAATGGGATGATGAAGGAGAGGATTTGTAGGGGCGGGTTTTACAGATAACTTATGGCTACACACTGATAACTTAACTAAACCCGCCCCTCGAGGGAAGCGGTTGGGTTGACGAAAGGAAACCCTTCACCCTCATCCCCTAACCCCCATCCCCCCTAACCCCCATCCCCCCTAACCCCTATCCCCCCTAGCCCCTATCCCCCCTAGCCCCTATCCCCCCTAGCCCCTATCCCCCCTAGCCCCCCTTTGAAAGGGGGGGAAGAAAGGGGGGGAAGAAAGGGGGGGAAGAAAGGGGGGGGAAGAAAGGTGGGTAAAAGAAGGGGAACTTTTCTCTTGTTTATTGTACCTGCACGCATTCACTGTAGGGGCGCATCGACATGCGCCCTTTGTATCAACATGCTACTATCAAGACTTAGAAATTGAGGATATTCGTGCTTGCTTGGGTTATGCGATCGCACTGTTTGTAGTAGGCACTTTAGTGCCTTAAAATTAGGTTAATAAAGAATGAAGGGCTCGCATCCCTTACTACAAACTACGAACAGCGATAATCCTGACCAAAATTAATCAGAGTTTCTCGATAAAACTCTGGCATTCCGGTATCAAAATATCGCCCTTTGACCCAATATCCGATCAATTCCTCGTCTTGGCGTAAGGTATCCAAACAAGTAGTTAACTGAAATTCACCCTTATAGCGCCGATTCTGGTTAATACTATCAGCGAGAATATCAAAGATTTTCGGCTTGAGTACATACATGCCAAAAATCCCCAAAAACTTATCCTCCGCCATCCCTTCCACACGCAGATGCGATCGCGCGTAATCCAGATCGGGTTTTTCACAGACTTGTGTCACCGCTAAAACTGAATTAACCTCTTGCCAAACTCCCGCCACACAACCCGCTTTATGAATAATCTCAGCAGACATTTCTGTCAAACCAATTACACTTTGACCGATTTTTTCATAAATCTCTAGCACCTGACGAGTACAAGGAATCTCTGTATCCGAGACATACAGATGATCGCCGAGTAACAGTAAAAATGGCTCTTGATTCACCCAATCTTTGGCACAGAATACTGCATGACCGTAGCCTTCTTGCTCCGCTTGGGTCAAAATAGTAATACGCTCTCCCAACTCTTGCAGATACTGACAATACTCCTGATTTTGATCAGAGAGTTTGTCCCAGAGTTCTTGTTTAGGGGGAGTTTTAAAGAACGCCTCAAAAATGGCGCGATCGCTCGGTTGCACCACAATCCCGATTTCTTCGATCCCGCCACGCCTTGCTTCCTCCACAATCGCCAAAATCACTGGCTTAGTTCGCCCATCGCGATCAATAATAGGAAACAGTTCTTTTTTCACAACCTTTGTCGCTGGAAATAGACGAGTGCCAAATCCGGCGGCGGGAATTACGGCTTTACGAACAATCTGGCTGGACATGATCTAAAGTATGAATCCAATAGATAATATGGCTGGCATATAAATAAGTGAACCAACCCAAGCCCAGACAGCTTGGGTTGAGTTTTTTCACCCAACTTCAATCAACACTGAAGCATCAACAAGTGACAAAATTGGATCAAAATCCGTAGCTCCACCGAGCGCGATACCCTCTTACATCAATATGAGTAAAACAGCTTGCACTGGCGAGTCCACCCCGACTTCCCCACCAGGATTCTAGGCGCTGATTGACTTGGGGTGGGGAGATCCCTTGAACCACAAAATCCACCGCATCACCAACTAAATGTCTAGATTTTGTTGCCCCTCCTGCTTTACGATTTGAGACAGGGTCACGATACCAGGAATTGATGCTAATCGGACGAGCGCCCAAATATTCTCTCACTTCTTCCATCACATGAGCCACTCTCAAAATCCCCTCAACCACCTCATTATTAACAGGAATCCTTGAACCATTCATGGTTGCTTCCGCCCAACTAAAATGTCCACCTTCAAGAATTGGATTCCCCAGATAGACTGTTCCTAATTTGGGTACGGTGATGGGACGTCCTTTATTGGGTGAAGCAATTGGAGTTTCTGGTGCTTCTGCTTTATCGCTGGGGCGGTTATTCGGTTCAGTTCCCTGAATTTCAATATGTTCCTTGAAAACGTACCAATCAGTCTGATTATTCTGCCCTAACAAAACCCCATCCGGTAAAAGGACTTTGACGTGTCCTCCATCAGAGGGTTCATCCTCGATAATTTCCAGGCGAGTACCCCCTTTTACGGTGATTTTCTCTTCGGGTTTGAGCCGAAATGATTGATCTGGTCGCGCTTTAAATACTGTATCGGATAAGATCTTGATTTTAATGCCGGTTCCCGGTTTAGGGATATCAATGATTTTTTGGGACTGGAGATAGTAAATAATAGCCGCCGCGCCAATGCTGCTAGAGGGATGCTTCAGAACAGTGGTACCCCCCCAAACCCATTCGGATTCATCTCCGGCTCCATGTCTGAATCCATTCCACAAGTCAAACCCCCACAGATAGGCTCCGAGGGTGCGCGTTCGGGCTTTGTGGAACTCCTTAGCCAGTAAAAGTTCTGTCACTTTCTTCACAAATAAGTCCGGTTCGCGGAGATTCCACTCGCTGTAGTGGATAACCGCCGCAAACCACCACGGAATACCTGTCGCTTGTTCAACGGTTTCGTAGTGTTGTCGCAAATCCTTCATTCGCTCGACAATTTGCTGAACTTCGGATTCTTTTTCTTTTTGTAAGTTACAGGTCAGGAAGGCTTTTTCGTAGTTAGGCAAGAGTGTCTTGAGGCGAAAGTCCATAGTTGTGTTTAGCCCTTTTGGCACAATTTACTCTAGCTAATATTTTACTCTGCTCGAATCGAGTTTGGTACGGCTTCGGGGGTTAAATGTCTCTTGTTATCAGAGTTTCAGCGTTTTTAAGGGGTGATAAATTTATACTAATTCTCTATGATGTTGCGCCTTATTCTACCGAACTGTAGTCTCCCCTTGCTCAGGGGGAACGGCGATAGCTTGGAGGGGTGTATTCGTTGCAGGATTTAACAGAAATGGTAGTACGCCTTGCTGCAAGCTGTCATACATTGAATTCGATAAGTGAGGCTGACGGGGAAGGAGACGGGCAGAGGGGTTGACGGTTTTTATTAAAATGGCTTCATCCGCAATTTACTGGGCAGCGTATGACTTGGTGAACTGGCTTAGACATTGATTCTGGCACTCACTCCTTTTTTTCTGACCAATGTTTAAAAACAATCACACTATCACTACTCTTTTTTTAAAGCTCCTAGTCCCCACAAACAGATACCATATATCCCTAAATAAGCCCAAAGTTCTAACTCGCCACTCACTAACAACCAAGTCATCACTAAAGGGAACGTGATGGCTAGCATGATCACGGGAGTATCATAGTCTAAATTCATTGCTTTTATCTGGATTCACAATGCTATTTTGGGCATTTAAATCGCTAAGACTAATGTGGCAATACTAATATAGCTTGCTATTTTCTATAAAACGAGTATAAAAAAGCTCCAAGGCTCCCGCATCCCCTGGCTTTCCCGTGCAAAAAACGCTCTCGCATCCTCTGTCCTCCCCCATGGAACAAAAAGCTCTCGCATCCTCTGGTCTCCCCCTTTTTAAGGGGGACGGAAGGGGGATCTATTGGGGGACGGAAGGGGGATCTATTGGGGGACGGAAGGGGGATCTATAAGGGGAACCCTGAGGGGGACGGGAGGGGTGGGAAGGGGACGCCTGAAAGCCCCTCCAAATAAAAATATATTCCGCTTCCCTCCTAGAGAGGCGGGCAGGGGTTGGGTGAGGGGCTTAAGGCAGTGCCATCCAACTAGAATTTAGTATCATAAAAATCCTTCGTTGTGGGAAACCCTGTGTCCCTTCGCTTCGCTTATCGGGCAAGCTTTAGACCGGGGTTGCTTACTCAAGTTATGATGATTTAAATAACATATTACCTGTTGCCTCTCCCATTTGGCAAAATTGGGATAGGCAGTGTCCAATACCATAGCGCTGATCCCTTAACTCTTAGTGAACCGTTATGTCATCACCTGATCTGGATGGATTTATTTTAAGTCAGCAATACCAACTCAAAGCGACTTTACAAAGTCTTCAGTTGACCTGTCAAGTGATTCAAGATTATGACCCGGATAATCAACTTTGGCAACAAAACCGATCGCAAGTTCAGCAAATGCTACAGTTTCTGGAAAACGCGATTGAGGTATATATCCAAGACTTTTCACCCGATTCAGAAAAACGCATCCAGTTTTGGGAAGGCTGTTCCTTGGGAAAATCTCATAATCGTATTCTCCACCCCAGCCAACCCCCCAAACCATTAGTTGAGGTACTCAAAGGAAACGGTGATCCCCAAAATCCCTTGCATCTGGGCTTGTTAGTGGGTTATCGCTTTGCTACGCTCAAGCGTTTCCTATCTCGTTTTGAACTACCTGAAGATATGGACATTGATTTAGCGGCGGCTACCTTCGGATAGAACGTGGCTTCTTATGTCTCAATCCCCAGTTACCTAGAATCTTTCAACAATAAATAGTATAGGTTTCCATTACCGCTAATTACTCCTGCGCGATCGCCAGCGAGAACACCTGTTCCCATAAATATATCCACTCGTCCAGGTCCTTTAATCGCACTCCCAGTATCTTGATCCAGAACATAGCGACTCACCCAACGGGATTCGAGTTGCCCTTGGACGTTAGGATAGGGGATGCGAGTTTGAATTAACGCCAAAGCGCCAGGAGGCATTAAGGATTTATCGGTGGCGATGGATCGTTCGGCTGTTACAGGCACACCCAGGCTTCCAGTAGCAGGTGCGCCATTGGTTTCCCGGAAGAAGACAAAACTTTGATTCCGGGGTAAATATTGATCCAGTTCGCTGGGAAATTGACTGAAATAATCAATCAAAACCGGTAACGTTAACCCCTCAAGGGGCAACTTACCATCTTTGACCAATTCTCGCCCCACACTGGTATAGGGGTAATCAGTTTTACCCGCATAACCAACCGTCATCAGACTACCATCTGACAATTGTAGACGGGCAGAACCCTGAACATGAACCAAAAATGCCTGGAAGCGATCGCGCAACCAGACGAGTTCTAATCCAGACAGAGAACTACTTCCGCCAAACCCATCGACTCCTTCTAAATCAGCGCGAGTCGGGTGAGGCTTCCTCCAGTTATTGAAGTTCGTCGGTAAACGGTAAAGGGGATAGCGATACTCTGCACTAGGGGTGCGACTGGCAGCATAAATTGGTTCAAAGTACCCCGTAAATAAGACTGTTCCTTGATCATCATTGCCCACCGACTGGTAAACCTCAAACTCACGATTCACCGCCGCTTGTAGTTGGGCTGGAGAACTGGATGTGAGTAGGAGTTGACGAAATCGTACCAGAGAACGGCGCACTCGTTCCAGGGTTATCCCTGGGATGGGATAGGTTTGGTACGTCGCCGCCGCTTTAGGCGTCGCCAGATAGCGCAGACTATGGTCAATCGACTTAAGTAAAGCTTGCCGATCCCCCGGCTGTTCAGGAGTCCCCCAGAGTTGCTCATCGAACCCTAGAGAGTCCAGTGTCACCGATGAAGTATCGGGGTTTATTCGTTCTAGAGGAACATTAGGAACAGCCAAACTGCTGCCACTGAACAGCATTATCCCTAAACTCAGGGATAGACTCGTCAGTTGTTTTCTCATGCTGTTGACGCTCCTCGCCTTAAAAGTGCGAGGATTCTTGGTTCTTAGACACACCTTACAATTATCTATCCTTGCGGCAATCCTTAAACCAAAAGCCCGTAGAAAACTAC
>NZ_JAVJZI010000236.1:0-39335 GCF_040223135.1 Coleofasciculus sp. G3-WIS-01 | reverse complement strand
TGTTGGGTTGGGTATTAGAAGCCCAGGGGAATCCACCGGGGCGGATGGCTTCGGTATTCATGGATGCATTGATATCGGCGTGAGCCTTAAATCCACAAGTCTTACAGTGGAATCTCGACTTATGCCGATTTGTGCTGTGACGCTGATTGCAACGGCTGCACTTCTGAGCTGTGAATCGGGCCTCTACATAACCAACTTGATTACCTTTTGCTTCAGCTTTGTAAGTCAAGAACTGCTCAAGCTGATAGAAGCTCCAAGAAGATATCCACATGTTGAGCTTCTTGTATCTGCGTTTGTTGCGAATACCTTACAAATCCTCCAAGGCGTAAATTTTCACGCCATTAAGTGCAGCCAGTTTCTTGCTTATACAGTGGTTGCAATCCCGCATGAACCGCTTCTGATGGAATATGACTGTTTATGCTAAATATTCTATTTATTAAACAAATGTAAGCTTTTATGAAATGGGAGGCAGAGCCTCCAGGGGAGCATTCCCAGGCAGAGCCTGGGAACGAGGCAGAGCCTGGGAACGAGGCTAAGCTAAACCGGTTCCCAACATTCGCTCCGCAGCAGGCGAATTTGGGCTAACGCTAAGATAGTTGGGATAATCCGACCGTAATTTGTCGCGATCGCACGCCAGCCTAAGTCGGCAAAAAAATAGCCCCACAATACCGGTCCTGCGAAGGCAAATAAGGTGCGAGTTGCCCCATAACGCGCTGCATTCGCTGCCATTCCCCGCTTCGCCGTTTGCAGCACCAGATAATTCTGAAACTGAGTCGCCGCCGCTGCACCTCCCTGAACCGCTGCTTGTTTTGCCACTTGATACCGGGCAAAATGGATGGCAAACTGACGCGCCACCTGTTTGAGAATAATCGGCTTAACAATAGAAGACACGGCTAACGCCGAACCGCCCTTAATCAACAAATCCATCGGATTGTGCTGGATATGCGCCGGTAAGGGTTGGGATTGATTCGACTGGGCTAATGAGCGCTTTACCTGCACAGTAATCGATTTTTGTTCAGCGGGAGGTAATTTTTTCCAGGCGCGACTCATCAGGTTAAGAAATATTTCTTCCTCGATATCCGTGGTTGATAGTTTTTTGGAATAAGGGATCTTCAGGTAACGGCAAACCTGAATCAGCGCTTGTCGGTAGGTAAAGTCCTTCGTGCGTCCCTTAAGTACCGTCACCCCATCGGCGGCTAAAAAGCGAAACCGTTGCTCTAGAGCATCCAACCACGCCTGCCGATCTTGACTTTGAACCTCGATGGGTTCAGGAGTTTGAATATAGTCTAGAGGATTAAACTGACGACGGAACAAAATTTGTGTCAGTTGCTGTAATTCGTCTTCCGTTGCCAGTTCTAAGGCGCTTCTGAGTTCATCCAATGGTCTACCCTCCAACCCCTATAAACCCTACTGCTCTCTATTCTACCTGTATACTTAACTTCAACCGGACAGGAGAATCTGTAGTGTTTGATATTGCGATTATCGGTGCAGGTATGGCAGGACTAATCTGCGCTCAACAATTGTACCAAGCTGGGTATCGAGTCGTTGTGTTAGAAAAGTCTCGTGGCGTTGGTGGGCGAGTGGCGACTCGGCGCATTCAGGGAACTCCGGTTGATCATGGTGTGCCGTTTCTCTTGGCTAAGGGTAAGTTATCACAGCAACTGATTCAGACATTGTGCGATCGCGGCATCCTTCACCTCTGGAGGGATAATCAAGATGAGTCTGAATACCCATCTTCTCGGTATATCGCCCCCAACGGAATCACCGCCGTTGCCAAATATTTGGCTCAGGGTTTAGATATCTGGTTCTCCTGTCGCGTCCATGCGATCGCGCCTACCCCTGAACAAACCTGGCATATTACCTACCATACACCTGACCAGACACACAACCAGTTGACCGCATCTGCAGTCGTTATGGCGATTCCCGCCCCCCAAGCCTTAACGGTACTCGAACCCTTGGTTCAGAGGGTGTTCTCCTCAAATTTCATAGAAAGTCTACAGGCAGTTAAATTTGACCCCTGTCTCAGTGTCATGGCGGGTTATGCGAGCCCCCAACAACCCCCATTAAACTCATACTCGATAAAATGTTCTCCAGATGATAATTTAGCCTGGATTGGTTTAGACAGCAGCAAACGTTCTGATGCAACTTCACCGATTTATGTGCTTCATAGTACAGCTAAGTTTGCTCAACATTATCTAGATTCTCCCGATTTACAAGGGGCGGGTCAACAATTACTTGCTCATGCGGCTCAATTACTCGTTCCTTGGCTCAAGTCCCCGGATTGGTTCCAAGTGCATCGCTGGCGCTATGCCTTTCCCCGAACTCCCGCCCATCAAGATTGCCTTGTGACAACAGCACCTTTACCCCTCGTCTGTTGTGGCGATTGGTGTGGGAATAATTTAATTGAAAGTGCCATGAAGTCGGGATTCGCCGCAGCGCTTAATATTAATCAACAATTGCGGCAACTTTCCTTGCCCGATGACGTCATCACTCACAAGCCATAAATTGGCAAAAACCAACAGATTTTCAAGGAGAAAGAATATATAAATTTTTCTCTCCTGATAAATAAATTCATTATGTATTTATCCCCGGATAAAATTCTTCATGAAAGCTTTATATACAATCATCGAAATTTAGATTAAATTAAGTAACAGAAAGAGCAAACTCAGTTAAAGACAGACAACCTTCATCTATCAGGTGAATTTTAGACGGTTCCAACGAATAGCTCTTTAAATCAGGTGCGCTACAAGTTTATACTCCTTGTTGAAGCCGTCTATTCACAGACAGGGGTAATCTGCAAAACCGTTGAATACGGTTGATACTCCAGGAGTATCACAACAAACGCAGGTAATTTTTAGAGGGAACTACCAATGACGACCAGTGCGACTGCCCTAAAATTCATTCTCACACCCGTGGCAATTTCAGCAACCGTATTTGCCGCCTTGACCCTACCCCTCAATCTGTTCGGCTCCAAGCCGGTGACAATTCAAGTTCAAGAAGAACCGATTTTTTTTGGCGAATTGAAAGAATTTGCACCTCAATATCTAGGAGTGGCAGGTTTATTAAGCGCAGGCGTAGGACTAACGAGTGTGGCGATGATGGGGTGGCAAAAGTCTTCCCGGAAATCGGCTGAAGTTGAACAAGAACTGGCAAAATTAGCCCAAAATCTAGAAGACAAGCAAAAACTGCTAGACAAAATCAGAAGCTCACAATCCCAGTTGGATGCTTCTGGGCTACAAAACTGGTTGGATAAACAGACAACCCAATCGACCAGTACAACGCCCCTCCCAGACATTCAGACACTTCTGTCTCTCGAATCAGAAGCCCCAGAGACAGAAGTGTCTTTGCAAACCCGATTAGAGCAACAGGTATCGCCGAATTCGGATTCAGCATCGGTGGATGTGATTGAGGCGCAACCGCAAGTGGAACCGCAGGTGATGAGTGACTCATCAATTACCTCGGCTCAAGCCAACTCGATGCAAGCACTCGCCGCATCCTTAGCGTCAGCTCAAGCCGTCTTCGGTAATACCTCAGCCCAGAATGCACAACCGTCATTATCAACAACAACCTCAGAAGTCGAGAAAATTGACCATCAACTCGAACAAATGATGGCACAGATTATCTCCATGCGACAGGCATTACAGTCAAATCAGCAGGCTGTTACGAGTAGCGTTGAGGAGGGTAGCGAACGGCGTCACGGTTTAAAGTTAGTCAGTTAGCTATCTTTCGGGGCAATTCATGAATTGTCCCGATTCGTTCTAAGTTATCAACTGGGTGGCAAATGCTAACGCCTCGTCACGAGTTGAAACCTTGCCTTCAATCCTGGCGATTTGAATCTGTGTGAGTAACTGTCCAATTTGAGGACTAGGCGGTAACTGCAACTGTTGCATCAAATCATGACCGGTTACTAACGGAGTCGGATGAGCTACTTGATCCTCAGGGGTTAGATAACGATTAATCAAGGGAGCTATTTGATCAACAGATAGTCCTGCGGCGACGGCTAGAACGGCTAAAGCGGGGAAAACTGACCCGACATTTTGAAAGAAAAAATACTGATGTCTTAAGGTCATTGGCGAGGTAACATGAGATAAAAGTTGGGGTAAATATTGAATCATAATCAGCACCGCCCGAATTTCGGCGCGGCTATACTTTAACCGTAAAAGTTGGGCTTCGGCTGCTGCAACCGTAGAGGGTAACAGGTTTGTCAATTTGGCTAAACTCAGCCACGATAAGGACTTGCCACTCACGGGGGTTTCCAGTTGGCTGCCTAATCTGTGCCACCTTTGAGCCAGAACAATCGCGGCGTTGTCAGTTGTCGCGATTTGGGCTAAATTCTGTGCATTCCCATGACTGAACCAGTGGTGAAGTAATTGATCCTGCCAAGCGGCGGTAAGCCAAGGTGTTCCTTGTGGAAATTGGAGTAGGTAGTTCAACTCTACCTGTACCCGTTCGGCTGCCATTTTTGCCAGTAAGGGAGCAAATTGGCGAATTGTGGATTGAGTCGTCGGTTCTATCGTAAAACCCAGTTGAGCAGCTTGGCGATAGGCTCGAAGTAATCGTAAGGGATCATCCTGGAGATTCGCCGGGGATACCATGCGGATAATCCCTGCACGGCAATCGGCTACACCCTGCAAGGGGTCAATGATTTGGCGGCTATGGGGATTATACGCGATCGCATTAATGGTAAAATCACGTCGATACAGGTCAGTCTCTAGGCTTTCCCCTTCCTGTTGAGCGATATCAACGGTTGCGGTATCAAAAACGACTCTGGCAATCTGTCGCGCCTCATCTAGCACCACAAACCCAGCTTGATAATGACTTGCCAGCTCTCGTGCGATTTTCACCGCGTCAGTTGGAACAACAAAGTCCAAGTCCAAATAGTCAGCCTGTCGTCCCAGCAACGCATCTCGTACCGCCCCACCGACTAAACAGGCTTGAGGTGATAACCACTCTAAGCTGAAGGGAAAGGTTTCAGGAGACAGAACAGATAAGTCAGAGTTCATCTTAAGTAACGAATACTGGCGGACAAAGGACATCAGACATCAGACAAATCAAAAAATCAACCTAAATAGTGGTCAATCTATGGCTTGTCTGAGTTAGGCTAACAAAAAGGACTTGGAGTTTGGGCAATGTGTATTTGCGTTAACTGCCACTATGTAGACCGATGCACCACCTATAATGCGGTGGAAACCCAGCATGAGCAACCCCATCTGACGGAAATGCCAGATTTTGAGCCGATTGAACCAACCATCAATGTCAACATCCGTCCTCAAGAGGATTTTGTGGAGATGGAATGGGATGTAGTCGGATGTAACAGCTTTAAGGAAGAAAAGGGCAAATGGGCAAAACTGCGTCCGGGTGAGTTGGTGCCAACTTAAGCAGTTGTATCAAAACAACTTCGCTTTTGGGTAGTGGCGTGACCAAACTAAAATGGTGGTATAGATTGTAGGTTGGGTTGAGGAACGAAACCCAACAAAAGATAGGGCTCGCATCCTTTACTACAAGCTAATCTATCAAATTAGGTGTGCCACGCCGCCATCGTGCGTTAGCAAGCATAACGCACCTACCAAGGCTACACCCGACACCCTGAGTGCGTAAGTCCTGTTCGAGTTCATGAACCCTACCCTACTTCGTTGAGGGTAGGGATTGGCAGAGGGAACCTGCCAGGAAGTCATGAATAGGGCATGAGTTGGTAGGGGATAACCACTTCCGAACGCTTCTCTAGTTCGGATTAGATGTAGGTCTAGGAATCTCTAGACACCCTCTAACTCCAGGACACCCCCTTACCAATGCCTGAAGAGACACAAACATTTACACGAGTGGATTATCTCTATGTATCGTGTTCCAGTAGTTAACAAAAAAGGAAAACCTTTAATGCCTACCAAACCCTCTAGGGCTAGACGGTGGGTGTCCGAAGGTAAAGCAGTGGGGAAATGGTCAGACCTGGGAGTTTACTATGTCCAACTCACCACACCACCATCGGCTGAGGAAGTACAACCAATCGCGGTAGGAGTCGATCCGGGTAAGTCCTACTCCGGTGTCGGTGTCCAGTCCGCTAAATGTACCCTGCTACAACTGCATCTTATCCTTCCGTTTGGGCGGGTCAAAAAACGGATGGAAACCCGCGCCATGTTACGACGGTCTCGCCGTTCTAGACGGATTAACCGAGATGTTCCATTCAAGCAACGTAACCACCGCCAATGCAGGTTCGATAATCGCAAAGGTCACAAAATACCCCCATCCATTAAAGCCTCCCGGCAGTTGGAGTTACGGACAGTTACCGAATTAGCGGCTATCTTTCCGGTAACAGCGATTGGGTATGAACGGGTTAGAGCCGATGTAGACCAGACTAAACGCCAACGTGCCAAATCGGGTAAGGGCTTCTCTCCGGTCATGGTGGGTCAGAATTGGGCAATATCCCAAATGGAAAAAATTGCCCCTGTCTATGTCCGACACGGTTGGCAAAAGGATGGGAATGGTACATCCCAACTCCGAACCCAACTAGGGTTAGAGAAGGACTTGGCTAACAAGTCCATAGCCAAACCGGAAACTCATGCAGTTGATGGGGTGACACTGGCTTGCGGGTATTTTGTCAAATATGTCCCGTTTACTGGCAGGGCGTCTCTACATGGTTACACCCACAAGGGTAGCGTTAACGTGACCCCTTCCCCGTTTAAAATCATCACACGTCCTGGTGCGGTGAAGCGGGGGAAAGAGTATGGATTCTTCCGCCGCCAATTACACTTTGAAGTCCCGGATAAGTCGGGGATAAGGAAGCGTAAGGGTGGGACAATCACCCCCTTTGGAGTGAGGATTGGTGATTGGGTCAGATCAGAAAAAGCAGGGATTGTCTACATTGGCTACGTTGGCGGGTTTACCGATACCAAAAAGACTCAGAAAGTTTCCGTTTGCGACTACACCTGGAAACGAATTGGACAATTTGCCCCCAGTAAAGTCGAGTTAATCAGGAGGAATAACGGCTTATGCGTAGCGTGAGAAAAGAGTTGGATGCCTCCATTCTTCCGGCATCCCGCTATCCCTCCTCACCCTACGAGAGTTGAGGGTGAGGACTCCCGCGAATACGTTGACACAATTTGCCAGATTACGTCAAAATGTGATAAGGGATAAATTTTTGTAAAGGGTTTACTGGATGTCTTTTGAGCTATTATCACTGGAGACAATCCAGGAACTGGCACATGAGTACGGCTATTGGGTCATTTTCTCGGGTATTGCCTTAGAAAATACTGGAGTTCCCCTCCCTGGTGAAACCATTACCCTGGTGGGTGGTTTCTTAGCGGGAAGTGGTGAACTCAATTATTGGTTTGTACTGGCAAGTGCCATTACTGGAGCCGTCCTGGGTGATAATTGTGGGTATTGGATTGGCAAAATAGGGGGTTGGTCATTCTTATTGCGATTAGGAGGTTTCTTTCGCATTCCAGAACCCCAGCTGGTAGAAGTCAAGCGGCAATTTAGTGAAAATGCCGCTAGAGCGGTGTTTTTTGGGCGATTTGTGGCACTCCTACGCATTTTTGCCGGACCCATGGCAGGAATTGCAGAAATGCCCTACTCTCAATTTATCTTGTGTAACCTAGCGGGGGCTGCTGTGTGGGCATCCGTAATGGTGAGTTTATCCTTCTTTGTCGGACGGATTATTCCTTTAGAAACTTTGGTCTCTTGGATGGCGAAGTTTGGCATCGCAGTACTGCTGTTGGTGATTGGTTGGATAGGAGTTTCAATTTGGTTGGAGTCACGTAAAATCAAAGATGTCTCGATTAGTGATCAGCCGTCTGAATGACCGCTAAGCTGGCGACTCTCTCCTGATTAATGTGATTAAAAAAAATTATCAATGGATAATTAATAATTGATAATTGACAATTGATTAATTGGGTCTAAGACCTCTTCGTTTACGAAGAAATTAAAAAAGATTTTCCTTAATTTCAATCCTCTTCTTTTAAGGAGAGGTCATTATACATTGTCAATTTGTGAACTTCAGCCACCCAATTCACCCCAGATCCAAAATATTCAGCAATTTTACTGAAGCCATTTACGACAGATGGCTGATGAAATATACACCTAATGATGAATAACAATTAAAGACAAGCCGTGTATTACAAAACAACGAAAAAGCTTGTGAATATTAATCTAAGTGGCAAAGACCTAAGTGGCAAGGATCTAGTGGGGGCTAACCTTAGAGGTGCTATCCTAGAAGGAACTGACCTAAGTGGTGCTGATTTAAGTGAAGCAAACCTTCAGGGTGCTAATCTCAATGGTGCAGACCTCAGCTTAGCCAACCTCAGCTATGCGAAATTGACCCGCGCTCAGCTAAGTGGTGCTGACTTGCTAGCGGCTGATCTAATCGGTGCGGATCTCAGGGGTGCAGATTTGAGAAATGCAGATCTTAAAGGTGCTGATTTGACGGATGCTGACTTAAGATCTACTGATTTGAGGGGGGTCAAATTGAGCCGAGTGAACCTCAGAGGTGCTGACTTGAGAGGGGCAAAGTTAAGTAAAGTCTACCTCATGGATGCTGATGTGAAAGGGATTAAGCTGGTAAGCTGATGGCTCTGTTGAACAATAAATTTTAGATTTTAGTTCATTCAAAAGGCTAAAATCTAAAATTGGTTGGTTAAGCTGTTATGCATTTAAATTTGGTATTAGTAGCGAGCAATATGCTCCCACACCAAGGATGAGAGCAATTCTTGACATTCAGGTTTAAATGCCGAACCGTTTATTGCCTAGCTCACCCAGAACGCCCTGTTTCATACCGTTCGTTCATAGTGAGTGACATCCTCCGACGATCAATCAAAGATTACATCGTCGGCTTCCCAACCTCACAATTGGGCATTGCTCCCCTACGCCAGTTATCTAGGCACATAGCCCCCGACACCTCGACTTGAGAGCCAATTTCTTGCTTCTCCAGAGTCCCTGGATACGTTTCGATTCCACGATTACAAATTTCTTGAGCAGAAGCGATATCTCTATCTACTTCATAACGGCACTCAGGACAGTAATGAATTCGGTCTGAGAGTTCCTTCCTAACCTCAACTCGGCAATTTGGGCAAGTTTGAGAAGTTCCCCGATGGTCTACTTCTCCAACAAATACCCCTCGTTTGTTGCCGACAAACTTAAGAATAGAGCGAAATTGACCAAAACCTGCGTCAATTGTATGCTTGCCTAAAAAACCCTTTGCCATAATGCGGAAATCAATATCTTCAACAAAGATAGTATCCGCTATATCACAAAGTTTATGAGCAAGCTTAAATTGATAATCCTTCCGTTTAAAAGCGATGTGGTTATGCTGTTTCTCTACCTTTCTCCTGGCTTTCTCATAATTTTTAGAGCGCTTTTTTTTCTTTGCCAACCGACGTTGTAGCACTTTCAGCCGACGGTGTTCGGTTTTGAAGAATTTGCGCCCAGGCTCAACAAAGCCGTCACTGGTTGCCAGGTAACAGAGCAGTCCCACATCAACCCCAATAGCATGACCATGAGGGAAGGTTTTTGGAATCTCAATGTCTGAGTACAAGGTGATCACAACAAACCATCCCATTGCCTTTTTAACAACCCGTACTTGTTTGACTATAAAGCCATCAGGAATAGGGCGATGCAAATTAATTTCCACCTTCCCTAACTTCGGGAGTTGGATATGCCAGCCTGTTATTGGGTTACTCTTGAATTGCGGGAATAGCAGCGACTTCTTATGTCCCACTTTCTTGAAGCGAGGGAAACCATACCCTCTTTGTCTAAAGAAGTCCCAAGCGTCATGCAGACTTCTAATGTTGGTTTGCAAAACTTGAGAGGGAACTGATTTAAGTCGCGGGAATTCCTTTTTAGCTTTAGGCAGATTGTTTTGTTGCTGGTGGTAGCTGGGAAAAGGGTAATCCGCACTCATGATGTACTCAGACTCCAAGCTACACCTATCTATTGGACACTTTCTAGAAGCTATCCAATCCTTGAGTTCTCTCAAAGCGTAATTGTAGGACACCCGCAACGTTTCCAACCACTCATCGAGGAGTTGGGTTTGTTGTTGATCGGGCTTAATTCGGTAGGTGTAGTTGAGAAGCATAATTAGATTCTACCACATCTATTTTAAGTGGTAAATGTCAATTTCCGGGGTATCGAACCCCTCGATTGACTTGAGGAGTGAAGGCATCCCAACGCTTGCGTCAAAGATTATGGCGTGGGACTTATAGCTCCTCAAACTCCTCATTAGTTAATGGTTTTCCCCGTAACGATAGTTCAGCGACTCGCCCCTACAGCCCCTACAGCCCCGACAAATCCGAAAGCTCCGACATCTCCGACAAGACATGAATGTAATCGTAGGCATTTTCTCCCTCTAAAATCGAAGAGAAGGCTAGGTTAAGAATCAATCAAAACCGCTACAGTTGGGGCTTGCAGAATCTAGGAGGGGTTCGAGCGATCGCCACATTTCTCTCTATCTCTTATTACCCTGTCCTCGCCCAGATTCTACCCGATGGTTATTTGGCGTCAAAATTATGGCAAGTGGGAAAATATACGGATTAAGAACGGCGAACTCACCAGTATAGCAATCTCTAACACAGCGATTGTCCACCAGCGGATTTCTTGATAACTCATTCGCATTTTCTCAATTCGATTTACCCAATTCCCCTTAGGGAGATAGTCTTCAGATGATCAGGGTTTGTTGAGAAAGACTATCAGTTTATTGGGGTATGTTCCTTTTTACAGAGGCGGCGAACTGTTTCAGTAGCGTGTTTGTGAAGAGTGCGTGAGAAATCAATAAAGATATTGACAACCACACCCGACACCCCACCTACTATTCAAATAGTTTAAGAGTTCTTTCCGGTACTCCGGGTAAAAGGAAGCAGATTGCTTGTACAGTGATCTAATAGCCCCTGTGATTTGAACATTCTCATGAAACGTTGGATTGTCAGTTTATTCGGTACAGTGCTAGTGCTGGTATGCTCTGGATTGTGGATAACGCCATCGGTGATGGCACAAGCCCAAATCCCTGATTTAACCCAGGCTCAGATTGAGCGGCTCAACGAATTACGGCAAAAAGCGTTTACGGCGACAGAACTCGGTGAGTTCACCATAGCTGAAGAGTATTGGACGCAACTGATTGAACTGTTACCCGATAATCCTGTAGGCTGGAGTAATCGGGGAAATACCAGAGTCAGTCAGAATAAATTAGACGAAGCGATCGCAGATTTTAATCAATCGATTCAGTTAGCGCCCGACGCCGCCGATCCTTATTTGAACCGGGGTACAGCTTATGAAGGACAAGGAGAATGGGATCATGCGATCGCAGATTATCAGCGGGTATTGCAGATTAACCCCGATGACGCGATGGCGTACAATAACCTAGGAAACGCTAACGCGGGAAAGGGAGAATGGGAAGCCGCGATCGCATATTACCAGAAAGCCATTGATTTATCCCCTAATTTTGCCTTCGCCCGGGCTAACCACGCCCTCGCCCTTTATCAAATTGGCGAGACAAAAGAAGCTATCTTAGAATTCCGCAAGCTGATCCGCAAATATCCCCAATTTCCCGATGTCCGCGCTGCACTCACCGCCGCCTTATGGGCTAATGGGAATCCGGGGGAAGCCGAGAGTAATTGGGTTGCTGCTATTGGGTTAGATCAGCGTTATAAAGACATCGATTGGGTGAAAAATATCCGCCGTTGGCCCCCCGCTATGGTGATGGCGTTGGATAAATTTTTACAGTTGGAATAATACTCAACCGGATTTGATATGAGTCGGTATATATGTCTGATCTTGTTTAGATTGTATCATCCGAAAAAATTTGTGCGACTTCCGAAGCAAGATTATTCAGCTAAAACTTAATAGGTGCAATATCTTAGTTTTAGTCCATTTTAATGGACTTGAGCTATAAGCCAAGAACTTGAGTTCTTGGCGGATGCTGAGGCTGACGGAAAATGAAAATTCAGCTAAATCTTACGACTGAATCCGTAACCTTAACACTACGGTGTTATTAACCGCTTTAGAAGGACGCCACTTGATCAAATTTCGCTTAATTAACTCAATCACCTTTACCGTTTTCAAGGTTGAAGCCTCCTCATCTAACACAATCCGCCCCACGCGCCCTTTGCTTAGAGTAAACTCGAAAACGATTTCACCACTCAAATTAGAGGGAAAATTCACTCGTTGCAAATACTGGGTCAGAGATAGGGTTTCAGTTTGATCCAATCCGGTGACACTAACCACTTCCAACTGAGTATTTTTAGCGGCTGAATGCGAATGATTTTGACCTAAGTTTTTCGGAACTTCATTAATACCTTTGCTTACACTTCCTGGGGATGGAGATGTCGGTAAAATTGGGTTTTTATTTCCTTGTTCTGGCATCGAATAAAAACTCTCCCATTCATCTGATAAGGCATCCGAAATAGAGAGACTTTCAATTTCAAGCACCCTATCCTCAATACGCTCCCATTCATCTGATGAGGCACTTTCAATCACCCTATTTGGCTTCCTGGCTGAATAGGCTCGCCGTTTTGATTGAATTGACAGTGCACGACGAGGTGCTGTTGCACCAAAAACACCTCGATAACTAACATCCTCTGCCATTTCTACAGGAACATTCATGGAAACCGATTGGCTTTCCGGTTCTACCCGCACATCATCACTAACGGCAACAAACGCCGTATATTGGCACAATAATTGATAGGTTAACGCCGTATCCGTTACCGCCTCAACTCCCAATTTAGTTTCATAAGTAACCATTTGATTCATCAAGTTTTTAATCCGTGCCCGCCCCCATAACTGAGCAATGGCTGGATTTCCAGTTTCGCTAAAATTGAGGTGAAATGTCTTTTCATAGCGTTCACCGTCTGCGGTAGTACCATTAATCTGTAAATCACCCGCGATGCGATCGCGCTTTCGTCCAAATAGCACCAAAGGCTGTTGGGCAAATAAATCGGGGGCGACTGCAGGGTAAATCTCTGGGGATTCTCCTGTCCCTTCCCAGTTTATTTCAATTGTCGTTAAGACGGGATTATTAATTGACCGGAAAAACTTTTCCACTACTTTTTCCGTCGGTTCATCGTGACGAATAATCCGGCAAATTCCGCGTCCTATTTCAGCAATGCGATTGAGTAAAAAGCGGTTAACTGAACTCCCCGCCCCGAAACTATATAAACGATTTCCGGGTTTAAGTTCCTGCTGCACTTCGGCTAAAATTTGAGTCTCATTACCAATATAACCATCACTAAGCAAAACTACACTTCGCAACCGCCCCTCTGGTGCTGGAACATTAATCGCCGCCCGAATCCCACTGAGCATTTCGGTTGCGCCACTGGCATGTAATTGATTAATATAATTGATGGCTAATGCTCGATTTTCGGGTGTATTGGCGAGGGGGGTTTGGGATAAATGGCGGACGGTATGGGAAAAGTCAAGAATCGTGAATGTATCCTTAGGATTTAACCCATTAATAAAGCGTCGTATTAGTTCTTGACATTTGTGCAAGGGTGCGCCTTGTTGGGAACCGGATGTGTCCATGAGAAACACCATATCCTTGGGGACAATTTCATCAGGGCGATAGTCTAAGGCGGGGATAAAATAAAGGGCAAAATGTCCGCCCCGTTCATCAGATTGGGTTAAGACTGTGGCTTGGGTATTGTCTCCCGCGACTTGATATCTTAGGATTAAGTCTTTATTGGGAATGGTATCATCACCGCGCAGTTGTACCCGGACAATTTCTCCCTGAGTTTCTATCTGCAACTGATGAGAGGGTGAATGGACATTTTGAGTCGGTACACCTGCATCAATTTCCACCGTAACGCTGATATCATGTGCAGAACGCATTCCTTCTGGTACAATAGGCGGTGTAATTCTGGATGCATCAGGGACTTCATCGGTATCGTCACTATCATCAATAGCTGTACCGGGAATATATCGGGGTCCTATCACCATGGGGAAGACGAATTCATAGTCCCCTTGTTCAAAGTTCAAGCTATTGGTGTAGCGAATCGTGACATCAATTTGTTCACCGGGTTTGATATTAGCCAGGGATTGGGTAAAGATATTATCGCGTTCTTGTTCGAGTAATCCGGCTGTGCGCCCTTCTTGTTTGGCTTGTGCGTAAATCTGTTGGGCTTCTTCGCGTTTTTTAATGGTTCCTTTAATCGTGCGATCGCCGATTTGAATTTCCATGTCATCCACGGCGGCTTCATCGGGTAAAGGGAAGACATAAACGGCTTCTAACGGTTGGGTGAACGGGTTCTCAAATCGCTGAGTAACTTCAACTCGTGACAGGTTCCCAGCAATTTTAGCATCAACCTCGGTATGCTTGAGCGGAAAAACTAGGGAATTCCCGTCGGGAGATTGACAGTATAAGCCGTTATATTTCGGCGTGGGAGATTGAACGGATGTCATTGGTTATTTATCCTTTTTTATCGGAGTTTTTTGATTGAGAGGAATGTAGTTAAACTTAGCTGGGTTGTAATAGGGTTATGGTAGCCTGATTTTTGACCCTTCACAACCTTCGAGACAAGGCGCCTCTGTGTGTAGGGGCGGGTTTGACGACTATCTTTTCGGTTGCACCCAGATATAACTAAACCCGCCCCCATATAGGTTTCTAGATTTCCGGTGAAACGTCAGGTTTCTTGAGTGTGACATTATGATTATGCTTTGGAGAAGGTTTTGGTTTTAATTTTTACTTGATTTAATTGATCAAATAGAACAGTAATCCTTGATTCCGAATTTAATGAATTAGAATTACATCCAGAAACTGTAGGGCCCCATGGCGTGCGCCCATAAAATCTACAAATCTATCCCACAATTTTAGCTGTGCCACGCCACTATTAGGCGTCTCCTACTCGCCTAGGAGAACCCGAAGGGTAGAGTAACCCAACTCTAAGGTTAACCTGTTGGGTTTCGTTCCTCAACCCAACCTACTTGAACTAACGACTAACTGACTTAAATATTTCTTCAGCAGTTAAATTTAAGTCTGGGAAAGCAACCGACTGGATAGAGTCATTGCCTCGAAATTGACTAATTTGGTATTCTCCATCGACTAAAATATAAATAGAAATCGTTGGTTGTTTCGGATTACCAATAAATTTACGACCACCCATAGCCAAATAATCGACAATCCAATACTCAGCAATTCCTATCCCTTCGTACTCTCCATATTTTTTGTAGTAATCATCCCGCCAATTACGGCTAACCACTTCAATGACTAAAGGGATTGATTCTCCCAGAGTCAAAGTCGATTCTTTTTTCCACAACGGTTCGTTGCTCAAGTTCAAACGGTTGATTAATAAGATATCTGGCGAATAAGCCGATTCACTTGAGGCTGATTTCACCAGCGCCGTTTTTGGAATAGAATAGCGACGCTTGAGGCGAACATATTCTAATGTCAGCTTTTCGGCTAAAAATCCCACAACATCTTCATGTTCCCCAGTCGGCTGTGGCATTTCAACAATTGCTCCATCATGAAGTTCATAGCGTTTATTGTCTGGCTTCCACTGGATGAATTCAGCGAAGTTTATTGTTTTGGGTAAGGATTGAACCATAATTTATTGGGTCAGGAGAAAAAACGCGGACAAACCACAGAGACACAGAGGACACAGAGGTGATAGGGGTCTGGAGTAGGGGCACCAGTGCTGTGCCCCTATAGGTGGGGTTGTAGACTGTTTATCAAATTCAAAGGGTTGATTAACACGATATCTGGCAAATAAGCTGGAGCCGGGATAATCAATGATAAGATAAAACTTTGTCGCCGGATCACCCTTGCCCAGCCTACAGAAACTCATTTAATCGGCAACATCGGGGAATTGAAACCTGAAAATCCCCCTTTTGCCAGCAGGCTTTCCCGCAGTGTAGGGAAAGGCGAGGGGATCTCCAAGTCAAGCTCACCCATTCTCGGTTTCATCGTTTACATGAATATTCTTAGTAACCTGCTTTCCAAACCCGCCCAGCAATCCCGTCCGAAAAAACAACGTCGGGGCATAGAAATTAAATCCGAGTCTGAACTTACCATTATGCGGCAGGCATCTAAAATAGTCGCCACTGTTCTCAAAGAAATTACTGAACAGGTTAAACCGGGAATGACTACAGCGGATTTGGATGCTTATGCGGAAAAACGCATCCGCGAGATGGGAGCAACCCCCAGTTTTAAAGGATACCACGGCTTCCCCGCTTCAATCTGTTCCTGTCTCAACAACGAAGTGGTGCATGGAATTCCCAGTCGCAAAAAGGTGATTCGGGCTGGGGATGTGCTGAAAGTTGACACCGGGGCTTACTATGAAGGCTTCCATGGCGACTCCTGTATTACCATTGCCGTGGGTAATGTTAAACCCAACGCTGCTAAGTTAATCGAAGTCGCAGAAGCATCGCTGTACAAAGGAATCGAACAGGTGAAAGCGGGGAACTACCTGATTGACATTGCGGGCGCGATCGAAGATCATGTGAACGCTAATGGTTTTACTGTGGTGGAAGATTTCACAGGTCATGGCGTGGGACGCAACTTGCACGAAGAACCCTCTGTATTTCACTTCCGCACTCGGCAAATGGCCAATGTTAAGTTACGGGAAGGGATGACTCTGGCAATTGAACCCATTATTAATGCAGGTTCTAAGTTTACCCGTATCTTATCTGATCGTTGGACAGCCGTAACCGTCGATAATGCCCTATCTGCTCAGTTTGAGCATACTGTGTTAGTGACAACAGATGGATACGAAATTTTAACTGACCGCACTAAGGTGTGAACGAGTCGAGTTAAGATAGATCAACTCAAAACTTAGCCAGGGCGGGTTTAGTCACATCTGGGTTAATCAGAAACGATAGTAGTAAAACCCGCCCCTACACAAATCGGTTTGGGCGGGTTTAGTCACATCTGGGTTAATCAGAAATGATTAGTAGTAAAACCCGCCCCTACACAAATCGGTTCGGGCGGGTTTAGTCACATCTGGGTTAATCAGAAACGATAGTAGTAAAACCCGCCCCTACACAAACACCAGGTTCCCTGAGCCTAGCGTTGGGTCAAAACTAATCGACATCCTAGAGGTATAAAATGTCGGAAATTGTGTCGATTCACTCATTCCGTGGTGGTACCGGCAAATCAAATGCTACAGCGAATCTAGCTGCGACTGTCGCTAAAGCTGGATATCGAGTCGGTATTGTTGATACTGATATCCAGTCTCCAGGAATTCACGTTCTTTTCGGCTTTGATGAGAACAAAATGAAAAATGCCCTAAATGATTACTTATGGGGGCGTTGTCAAATTCAAGATGCGGCGTATGATGTCAGTTCTATCCTGGGAGAAAACCGCAAAATCAATAGCAAACTCTATTTGATTCCCTCCAGTATTCGCATGGGAGAGATTACCCGGATTTTGCGAGAAGGGTACGATGTCAATATGTTAATTGACGGTTTTGAGGACTTAATTTCAGCCTTAAAGCTAGACTATCTCTTCATTGATACTCACCCCGGTCTGAATGAAGAAACCCTACTGTCTATCACTATCTCTGACGTATTGTTAATTATTCTACGTCCAGACCGTCAGGACTTTCAAGGAACGGCTGTAACCGTCGATGTGGCGCGGAAGTTGCAAGTGCCTAAGCTACTGCTGATGGTGAATAAAGCCCATGAATCGCTAGATTTTAAGGCATTAGAGCAAGATATGACAAAAACCTATCAGGCTAAAGTCGCGGGGATTTTACCCTTATCGGAAGAAATGATTCAACTCGCTAGTGGCGATGTCTTTTGTATCCGCTTTCCCAGTCATCCTTTAAGCCTAGAAATTAAAAAAGTAGCACAGCAGATTATGACGTGATGGAAATGTCACTGATATAAGCTAGGTTCGTAGTTGCGCTTTAGCGCTAAAAATTCTAGCTGACTACAAACCCTTAAGAAGCGTGCCATTTTCCTTAAATTAGTACCATTCACGTTAAGTATTAGGTGGGTGGGTATACGAATTTTTACGTGATTTTCCCTCAAATTCATTTGTTGTTACTAGGTTATCTAAAATATAAAATGAACTGAATACTTCTCTTTAATGTCAGAAAAATACATAGACATGAGAATTACACGCCTAAGAGTTGAGAACTTCAAATCCCTCGTTGACTTTAATTTATCTTTAGCCAAATTTAACTGTTTAGTTGGACTGAATGGTTCAGGCAAATCAACAGTATTACAATTCTTTGATTTTTTATCTCAACAGGTTAAAGGGGATCTAGACGATTGGTTAAAAAAACGGCAGTGGGAAGCCTCTGATATTAATTCAAAGTTAACTCGAAAAAATAATATTGATTTTGAAGCTTGTCTTCTCCATAATAAAAATTTTGAGGTTAAATGGTCTGCCAGCTTTAACCGGACAACATTGCGTTGTACCGCTGAACGTATAGATTGGAATAATAATTTAATTCTGAAAGTAGAAGATGGAAAATATAATATCTGGGCTTTGACTAAGCAAGAGCGGGAGAAGAAATTATCTGGAACTATCACATTTGATTATCAAGGCTCATTACTATCACAGATTAAAGAATCTCAATTAACCACACAAACCCTTGAACTCAAGAAGTTTTTTGAAGAAATAAATGCATTAGATCTTTTGGCTCCTGAGTTGTTAAGACAGCGGACACGAGAGGCAACCAATAGTTTAGGATTGGGTGGTGAACGTCTTTCAGCCTTTCTCTATGAAATAGGGGAAGCCAAACGAGACGATATTAAACAAAGAATGACTAAAGTTTATCCAACAATCAAAAAAATTGATGTAGAAAAACTGCGTTTTGGCTGGAAAAGACTTCTAGTTGAAGAGGAATTTAAAAAGACTCTATTAAAGACAGAAGCACGCCATGTAGCTGATGGCTTTTTGCGTATGCTGGCGATTTTGGCGCAACTGTCTAAAGAGCAAAGTTTTTTGTTGCTTGATGAAATAGAGAATGGTATTAATCCGGAACTTATTGAGTTTCTCGTTGATAGCTTAGTTCAATCTCCTCCACAAGTGCTGGTTACAACCCATAGTCCGATGATTTTGAATTATCTCGAAGATGATATTGCCATTGCCGGTGTAATTTACCTATACAAAACGCAAAATGGCTCGACACAAGCTGTGCGACTCTTTGATATTCCTTCTATGCGAGAGAAATTAACGGTTATGGGTCCAGGGGAAGTTTATGAGGATACCTTATTAACTCAACTGGATCAAGAAATTAGTAGCCTAAAACAAACTAATTAGTCAGAGGTACGTTGGCTGTGTTTTTACTACTCAGTGGAGAAGGAGCATCTGATATAGGCGATCAGCATGAAATTGGTCTCATGACTAAGTTTATTGATCATTGGGTCATTCGACGTAGCAATTACTCCTTAATTGAGATAAAGTGTTATAAAATTGTTTCCAAAACGGAATTAGCTGATATAGCCAAAAGTCAGCTTAAGCCTCTTTCTAAAAAAGGAAAAAAGCACAAGAAAGAAACAGGGTATTTCTATCAAAATGCCAGAGCTTTAGCTTTATTAGCTAAGGAATTAGCTAAGGAATTAGCAAAGGAAGAGAGTAGTAAGCTTGAGACAATAGTCATACCAGTTTTGTTTAGAGATGCAGACGGTACTGCAAGCTCTGATCGAGGAGAATGGCAAGATAAATATCAATCTGTGTTGAATGGCTTTGAAGCTGAAGCAATTTTAAATGGTGTTCCAATGATTCCCAAACCCAAGTCTGAAGCTTGGATTTTGTGTGCATTGCGTGAGCGTTATCACAATTGTCAGCCCCTTGAAAATGAGTCAGGTAATGATGATTCGCCGAAGTCCTTGAAAAAACAGTTAGAGCAGCATCTGGGTAAACCAGCAACAAGAGAGTTACTGAATGATGAGATTGATCAAGGCAACCTAGATATTAGCAACATTATAGATATGCCTAGTCTTACAGCATTTAAGGAAAGATTAGATGAAGTATTGGATAACCTTAGATTGCCTCGGCAGGACTATTGACCGAGGATTAATCCAGATTCTCAGTGTAACGCGATCGCACCTTCGATGTTTTCAGTCATAGCTTTTGTCATTTGTCCAAGAGGGCGGGTTTATTTACTTCTGGATGAAGTAAGAAATGATAGTAGAGAAACCCGCCCCTACAGACGAATAATGGCACGTCTGGAACATTAAATGCCTAAACGTTGATAAATCTCGTCGAGATGGCGAAAATGATGTTGGGGATTAAAACAGTCCTCAATTTCATCCGGTGTTAGCTGACTCTGTACACGAGAATCTTGGGCGATGAGTTCCCGAAAATTTCCCCCAAGTTGATTCCATGCCTGATGAGCGCAAGACTGAACAATACTATAGGCGTCTTCTCGACTGGTTCCCTTTTCCACGAGAGTTAACATGACTCGTTGACTAAAGATGACACCCCCATACCGATTGAGATTCCGCTTCATGTTTTCCGGGTACACCAATAAGTTTTTGACTAAATGAGTCATTTCATGAATCATAAAGTGGGTCAAAATGCAAGTGTCTGGCAAAATCACCCGTTCCACAGAGGAGTGAGAAATATCCCGTTCGTGCCATAGTGCTATATTCTCCAGCGCGGCGACAGCATGACCCCGAAGAATCCGCGCCATCCCGCTTAGGCGTTCGGAACGAATCGGGTTACGCTTATGAGGCATTGCCGAAGATCCTTTTTGTCCTTTGGCAAAAAATTCTTCAACTTCCAAGACATCGGTGCGTTGTAAGTTGCGAATTTCTACCGCAAAGCGTTCCAGGGAAGCGCCTAAGAGCGCCAACTGCTGGACAAATTCACCATGACGATCGCGTGAAATAACCTGGGTTGATGCCATATCCGGATCAAGTCCCAACTTCTGAGTTGCGATCGCTTCCACACGGGGGTCAGTATTGGCGTAGGTTCCCACTGCACCAGAAATCTTACCCACGGCAATATGTTGGCGCAAATTCACTAAGCGATCGCGGTGTCGCAATACTTCCGCCAACCACCCGGCTAGCTTAAAGCCAAAGGTAATCGGTTCCGCATGAATCCCATGCGATCGCCCAATCATCACGGTGTAGCGATGTTGTTGCGCCTGATAGCGAATCGCTTGAATCAGTTGCTCCAAGCATTCCACAATCAGATTCAGACTAGCAACCAGTTGTAATGCTAAAGCGGTATCTAAAACATCAGAACTGGTTAATCCCAAGTGGATGTAGCGCCCCACATCCCCCACATACTCATTCACATTCGTCAGAAACGCGATCATATCATGGCGGACTTGAGCCTCAATTTCCAAGATGCGATCGACATCAAAATTTGCCTTTGCTTTAATTTCCGCAACCGCATCCGCCGGAATCTCACCCAATTCCGCTTTTGCCTCACAAACTGCAATTTCCACCTGAAGCCAGGTTTTGAATTTATAGGTATCCGTCCAGAGTTCGCCCATTTCAGGCAAGGTATAGCGCTCGATCAATGCCTGCATACGCCCAATACAACCGTCATATTGTACAACTGTGCTTTGGTTTATTCCATTTTTTTGGCTGTTGGATTGTAGAAGCCTTATAACTTGGTTGTATTAGTCATCCTTTCTGGACAGGTATCTCCAGGGCTAGCAGGATAAACTAGTATAAGTACCTATTGCAATATTTCCATGTTTGATCTCACTTTTTTACTTGAATTCTCCCGCACCCATTGTGTGGCGATTTGTGCGGGGTTAGTTCCCCTTAACTTACTGCTTACGTTGCAGACGATGATTTTGACGGGACTCCTGCGCCCTCAACGTCAGGTGCGATTAGCGGCTGTACTTGCCTATATTCCGGCTGGGGTGATGGTACTCCATGTTTGGACATGGTGGATGATTGGGGTAGTGATGGCGCCGACGTTCATCTTGTTAGGCTTAGCTTGTATCTGTGCAGGGATTAATGTCTGGGCAAGTCTTTCCCCGCAAACGATGGCTAGTTTACTGCGAGGAGGGTGGTTCTGGGTGATGGAACATATCCGCCATTCCGATAAGCGTCGTGATTCTGTCGTTGTTTCTTAAGTTCAAAGCAAAAGATCCCTGATTTCTGTGAGAAGTTGGGGATTTTGCTGGTGCTAATCGCGCCAGTCGCCCAACCTCTCAGTAATTAACGTAGGTAATTACTGAGCAAGGCTTGGCTTTAGGATTTGGCGCTATCTTCAAGAAACAACAGTCACGGCGTCGCCAGTAAATTAACTCCTTTCTCATAACCTTTTGTTCGGTTCTGATTGTAGAGACGTTGCAGGCAACGTCTCTACAACGTTGTGTGGATTACTTGAAAGGATTTATAAACATCATATTTTTTCTCAGATCCCTGACTTCGCTAAAAAATTGGCAATTTTCCTTTTATCAAATCTTTACATAAACACCGCCATTTAGCCTGCCATTTTCACAGAACCTTCACCTAAAAGCAAAGTTTATTAACTTAACATCTACCTAGAGGAACAAATAAAGTTCTCTTTATAAAGACTAGATGAGCTTGATAAACTAATGAAAATCAATCAGGATGCATCAATCATCGCTACGATGGCAGCTACAGCGACTGCTATGTTAGGTGTTATTTCCCTCAGTGGTTTTACGATTACAACGGGCGGTGAACTCAAAGGCAGCCCAGCCGGAAGTGAGGGACTGACTAGCAGTAGACCAAGTGCTGTGGTTATCGATTTCAATGATGCGCCTGACCTTGACTTTACAGAGGTTGGTGCGGTTAATCAAAAAGGAGCTATTTACTCTCCAGACGAGGCATTAGTCATCAATAACGGTGGCGCACTTGTACCAACAACAGGGGCGGTTCCTTTTTCCGGTTTGACTCAAAATAACACATCAGCTTACCTATCACTGCCAACAAAATCTCAAGATGATGTAGGTACAAAGCAAGTCTCGATTCAGTTACCTCGCCCATCCAACTATTGGGGTATGCACTGGGGTTCCATGGATTCGAGTAACCAAATTGAATTTTTCCGGGGCGATAGAGGTTTAGCCCGGTTTACGCCCGATGATTTTGTCAGTTTGGGGGTGGGTCCCGGCGCTGGGGGTGATAATCAAACGGAGGCGGCTAACAATCCTTATATCAATTTCTCGGCTGAGGGATCAGAGCAATGGTTTGATCAGGTGGTGCTGACTCAATTGGGTGATGATGAAACCCTGGCTTTTGAAAGCGACAACCACGCTTATGATTCTGTACCTGAACCGCTGACTATTCTGGGATCAGGTTTGGCTTTGGGATTTGGGGCTATCTTCAAAAAACAACAGTCACGGCGTCGTTAGTCAATTCATTCCTTTTTCATAACCTTTGCTTGTGTTTAGAGACGTTGCAGGCAACGTCTCTACAATGTTGTTGGGATTGCTTCAACACCAAGCCAGCGACATCGTTCAAAGCCAGAGGTTTACCGATAAGCTTGGGAGTATATTCCACACAACTAAGAACTGCTATAGGTTATCACTTAGAAGCAGTGCTACAGTCTCAAGATAGGCGATGACCACACTACTAACGCTTTTTAGCAAACAACGACAGGAACTTCAAGGCGCGATCGATAAAACGACGAATCCAGAACAGGTGGTGATGCTGGTGCAAAACCAACTCAATACTCTGGAAAGCAGTTATATTGGGGGACTTAGCGTTTCTCAGGTGCGTCTGGCGGCTTTTTTCCTGGATGCGCTGCGCCAGTCTGTCGCCACTCTAGCGGCGGCGAATCCAACCAACCCGATGCGGGTTACCACCCCAGAACCGGAGTCAGAGGACCAAACAGGGCGACGGTTATCTCCCAAACGCCTAATTCTCAAAGTTCTCCAGGGACTTATCTGTATCGGTATCTTGGATTCCCTGTTCAACTTGAGTTCCGATGCGCCTGGAGCGTGGCTGGATATTTTGCTGATGGCGTTGCTTGTCGGGCTTGAGGTTGTCTCCCAACTCGATAAAGGTTCTCCAGAAAACCCTACAGACGCCCTTGAATCAACCGCCTCTGCGCTTTCCTTGCGAATCGATAGCCAAGTGCTGTTAGATAACCTAGCGGAGGCTCTCAATACCATTGATTTGGCAGTTGCTCAAGCCCAAGATGGGAAGAAAACCGTAGAGGCGAATGCAATTGAGGAACAACCCGAACTATTAAATCTGCTACAACGGTTGATAGGCGCATCTTTTCTAGAAAAGCCCCAGATGGCGCTAGAACTGACTAAACTTATACCCCAAATTTTGATCGAGCAGGGTATTGAAGCCAAACTCTACCAACCGGATGATGTCAAGAGTCAGCGGGAGTATTTTGACTTCGAGCCAAGTATCAACCCCAATGCTAAAGAGTATATTACAATCGCGCCGGCTTTAGTGAAAGGCGATCGCTTATTGCGGCGGGGACGGGTGATTGAGCCGAAACCTTAATAAATAATCAATTATGAATGATGTATTGTTCCGACAAAACCCTGAGCAAACCGAGAGTATTTTGAACCTGAACACGTCACCCCTATCTTCTATTCTTCCCGATAATATGCCTGTTTTAGAAACCATTGGATTTGATTTAGGACACGGTGAAACAGCCGTGGCTAAAGCGGTAGTGGAGAGTATTGATCCCCCAGAAATGCTGGAGGTGAATAATAAGAAAGTTCAAGTCACCGCCCTAGGCTGGCATCCTGATTTTGGTTATTTGGTGGGGGAACAAGCGTTAATTCAAGTTGGTGTAACCCAACTCGATATTGCCTTTAAACAAAAACCAAATCCTGATCTAAATTACCGCAAGACTATCCGTCATTTTCTGGAAACCTACTACAATCTTTTGCAAAAAAGCAAACAACTGGAAGGGGAAGAAAAGAGTCATTTTTTCGTTGGTTGTCCATCGGGATGGTCAAAGCGCGATCGCCAAGAGTATCAAACCATCTGTAAAGCCGCTGGAATTACCCGACTCAGCGTGGTTCCCGAATCACGGGCGGCGTTTATGCAGGCAAAGGAAGCGGGGAAGCTGGATTATGATAAGCTCAAATCGGCGGTACTGATTATTGATATTGGGTCTTCCACAACCGATTTTACGTTGGTGAAGAGTTTACATGAAATTCCCCTGGATTTTGGTAGTAATACGTTAGGGGCTTTCCTAATTGACAAGGCAATTTTTGAGCGAACCGTGGTAAACTATGAAGATACCGCATTATTAAAATGGGTGTTTGAGGAATATCCCCATCATAAAGCCCGTTGTCTATTGGCTAGCCGTAAAGCCAAGGAAGATTATTTTTCTAACGAACAAGTCTACAGCCATCCCCAATCCTTTGCCCGTGGTTTTGAATCGATTAACGAACAAATTTATTTTATTCCCCAAGTAAATAAATCTGTCATGACGGAGATATTGAATCAACCGTTAACAGAATTGGATGGTAAAAGTTGGATTGAATCATTTCGGGAGTCAGTGATTGAGGCAAAAGAAACCCTAGCTGAGCAAGGGATAACCCCAAAGGTTTTACTCATGACAGGTGGTGCATCACGGATGCAATTTACCCGTCAAATTTGTGAAGAAATTTTCCCCGAACCCGCTACCCAAGTGCGTCCTGATCCTGAACCGGAACGGTGTATCGCCCTAGGGTTAGCGCGAGTTGGACGCTGGGATTTACGGGCGGAAGCGTTTAAAAAAGAAGTGGATCAACGGTTTGATTCTCAGAAACTAAAATCGATTATTGAACGACATATTCCTGAGTTAATTGAACTGTTAATTAAACCATTATCCCAGGGGTTAATTGACAACGCTGTTAAACCCAGTTTGCAAGACTGGCGCATGAATAAAATTCGGACGTTAGGTGACTTGGAAACTCGAATGAAGCAGCAAGCACAGGCGTGGATTAAAAATGATTCTCTGGGGAAGAATGGTACTGAATCCGCACGACAGATTGTCAAAAATCAATCGATTACTTGGTTTAACAGCAAGATTCAACCCGAATTATCGGTGGAAACTGACCCAATTTGTCAAAAATATCAGATACCCAGAAGCAGTTTAAGATTTGAGGAAGGGATTGATCCGGATGTGGTTAACCCAGAAATCTCTGTTGGCGATGCTATCTTGGCGGATACGGTGTTATTAATTGTCAATATCGTAATTGGTGGGGGAACGGTTGGGGGGATTATTGCCCTGATTTTAACCGGACATTTGACTTGGCCCCTTTTAGTCATTTATGGTATTTCGGTACTGGCGGCTGGTGTGGAAATCACGCGCAGCAAAACCCAGGAAGCGATTAAGACTAAGTTAGATATTCCCGGTTGGAGTCGTCAATTTCTGTTGAATGATAATAAGATTAACTCGACGTGTGAGCAAATGAAGCCGGAGTTAGAGAAGGTGTTTAGGGAACAATTGCTTGAGAATCAGGAGGCGTTTGATGAGTTAATTAATAAGGTGGGGCGAGAGTTAAAGAAAGCGCTTAATGCGAAGGCGCAAGAAGCGGTAATCTTGATTCAGTAGAAAATGCTAGGTAATAATTACGCCTTTGTCGGGGCGGGTTTAGCCACTCAATTAGATAGTCACCGATAAATAAACAACAAAACCCGCCCTGATTAACCGTAGCTGAGAATAAATTGGACAGGTTTTCCGGGCGCACGTCGGTGCGCCCCTACAATTTTCTCAATGTACGCCGTGTCAGATAATCTTAGTTTTCACTCTAAGTTGCTAGGAGCGATACGTTCCTTCTTACTCTGGCTCCACCAACACAAAGATCAAGCCGCCGACTACTTAGAATTTTGGTTCTCCCGTACTTAGTGTGATCGGCTCTAATTATTCTCAAGTCCAAATTGCCGAAACCCTTGATATCCCGTAGGGTGGGCATTGCCCACCAGCCTTAAATCAGTATCATTCATCTTAGTGTGTCTTGATGTTACTTTTAATCGTGCGATCGCAGCAAGGGTTAAAGAGCTACATATAATAAGGCACGATACTAATAGAAATGACTCTACTGTTAGTATGTTTGGTGATTCGAGAAGCATGAGAAACAACGATCGCCTCAATCAATTGAACTGATGACTAACTCGCTCTGTGCAGAATACTATCGTTGTAGGCGATCACCTGGAAGCGTTGCTTAACCAGCAATTTGAAAGCTTGTCTCAAACCCTGCTGCAAATTCTCTTTTGGCTACAGGATCACTCTCGTGACATAATCCAGACAGCGATACAAGTATACGCTGCTGGCTTCTCCCACCTACTACATCTATAATGATCTCTATTTCTAGAGCGTAGGATTCGAGCTTTTAAAAGTGAGTAAGATGTCCAGACCCACTTTTTAATACTTTTTTCTTAAGTGTGAGAACTTGTTTTTAAGCTTTCGTTTTTTGCGTTTCCAGAAAACGTATTCCAGCTATGGGTGTCTACTCTGTGCATTGCCCGAAACAAAGGCGTAGGACGGCAAATCTATTTATTTTACGTTTGCCACGTTTCTAGTATATATTCGACCCATGAAATTTGACAACTCCGCTTCGCTCGCCTTGTCAGGCTATCCTTCCCGACGCTCCCAAAGGGGAGAGCGCTCTGCTGTCGCCTATAGCTCAAGTCGTTGGCTATGCCCGGTGTAATCTCACGACACTCGTGCAAAAATTAGATCTGGCATGAATTCCCAAAGCAGATTCAGTATTACTCCCTCTGTGTCCTCTGTGTCCTCTGTGCCTCTGTGGTATATAAAAAGTATTCTTCCGCAAGAAAGTAAGCGGTACATTAAGAGACATCACAAGACTTGACGCTCTACTTTTGCGTGGCTAAAATTCATCATCCGACTCAAAGCGGTGAGGTTAATCAAAGGTTAAATGCAAATGGGGCAACTAGACAATCAACCGGACAACGCGGAGAATCGAGAACAACAAGCCGCCGCCGATCTCTTGCAATCCATGACGGAGAGTATTGAAGGCATAGAGACATTGCGTCACAGTCTCATGACTCAGTTTACTCAGGAGATTGAGCGGCTACAACAAGAAAAAGCCCAGTTGACCGAGGAGATTAAAACGCTGCATGATCAACGACAGCAGCACTTGACTCAACAGCCAGAATTGGCGTCTGAGATTGCCCCAGCCTTAGCCAATCAACTGCAAGACTTACTCAGTCAGCGACTCAAGGAACTCGCCCAGTCTTCAGAAACACTCTCCCTGGAGCAGACGGTGGGAAATCATCAGCAAACCATCCAGGAAGTAGTCGCCTCCTTAGATAACACCCTGAGAATCACGTTTAGAACACTACAACAGGATCTCAATAGCTATCAAAGCTCAATTTCCCAACAGTTGAGCCAGATGTATAGTCTACAGGAACAAGGGTCGGTGATTCTAGAGACGCTGGTGAATCGACTCAAAGCTGAAATGCCTCCCCTATCCTCTACCCCTGAACCCCCTGCTCAAATCCCTCCCGCCGCCCCTAATCATTTAACGTTACCACCGCCTGATCAGGATGGATCTTCTCTTCGTTCTCATCAAGGTGAAATCGTCACGTCTGCGTCTCAATCACCTTTACCCGTTATTCCGTCTACCCAGTTTCAAAGACGCCCGCAAAAACAATCCATGGGGAAACGGCTGGTTGGGTTAGTGCTGGTGTTGTTATCCTTGCTAGCGATAGCATTTGAAAACGTTTTTGTCAATATTATTTTTAATGCCACAGCGATCACGGGATTCCCAGTAGGGGCTTGGTTACCAAGCCCTTGGTTACCAAGCCCCTACGGCGGTTTTTGGCTGCCGACCCTAGGGAATGCCTTACTGGTACTATGGTCACGCATGTTGGTGGTTGTACCGCTGATGGCAATTTTGAGTCGGGGGTTTTATCCGGCGGTGTGGAGAGATATTCAGCAGGTTGTGCGATCGCGCAATTGGGGTTTATTCGGTACTCTTGTATGTAGTGGGTTTTCGGTATTCTTATCCAAAGTATTGCTGTATTGGGCATTAGGGATAATTGCGCCCGGTGTGGCTGTGATTATTTTCTTTATCTATCCCATCGTGCTGTTACTACTGAGCGATCGCTTCAATCGATGGAGTCATTTCATTCCCTTCGCTATGGTGATTGCCGGGTTTGTGCTGACGACTCTACCCAGTGGTAGCGTGGAACTCTCACCATTCGGTGTTACCCTGGCATCAGGCTCTGCGATCGCCTTTGCACTGCATTTGATGTTTATGCAAAACCTGGCAAAACAGCTTCATCCGATGCCAATTCTGTTGCTGAACTTAGCCATCGTCCTGATATTTTCCGCCTTGGGTGTAATGATATCCTTCCCAGCATCGTGGGGTTTGGTCTATGCGCCGAGTTTGGGGCCAAATCTCATGATGAGTGGTTTGGTTTTAGGCGGTGTTACTCTGATTAGTTATGTCTTCAACACCATGGGAATGAAGAGAATTGGTGCAGCTAGTGCTTCGGTTTTGGGGGCTACCTTACCTGTGTTAACGGCATTGTTAGCTTGGATTCTGATTCAGAGTCCATTAACGGTTTCTCAAATTGTGGGTATGGTGCTGGTAACGATAGGAGTGGCAGCTTTAAGCATAGTGAGATCGCGCCATCCCAGAAGCAGGGAAACAATGTAGAGACGTGCCATGGCACGTCTCTAAGTAACGTTTGAATTTTGACCTCCATTTGAACTCAGGATGCTGTGACAACGCGATCGCGTCCTCCGGCGATCGCCAGATTTAGGGCTATCTGAGCCGCTTGCAGAACTTCTTTCGCCGTTTTACCATGTTCAGCAAAACTGGCTACCCCTACAGAAATTGTCAGAGAACCCAGGGATTGACCCCGATATTCTAAACTGAGTTGCTCAATTCTCTGTCGCATTTGTTCGGCGCGTCGTTGGGTGATGGCTAACGCAGCTTCTGGCAATAATAGGAGAAATTGTTGACCGCCGTAACGACAGGCAATATCAGATGTCCGAATTTGGCTGGGCAATAAAAAACCAATCTCGCGTAACAGAAAATCAGCCACGGCTTGCCCAAATCTGTCATTTAACTGTTCCATCCCATCAATTTCCAATAAAATCACCCCGATAGGCTGGGGTTTACGTTGAGACTTGCGGATCTCTCGTTCCAAGCATTCTTCTAGATACCGTCGGTTATAAAGCTTCGTCAGGGGATCTCGAAACGTCTGGGTTTGCAGAGTTTCTCGGAGTTTTAAGTTAGCTAATGCCAAGCCAATATGCTTCGCCACTTTCTCTGCTAACTGTCGAGTTTGGGCAATTCGCCCCCGTTGGAGTGAACTGACGGACAACAAACCCACCGCTTCTCCATGGGTAATCATGGGAACACAAAAGGTTTCCACGGCGGGAGAATTAGCGCGAATATGCTGGCAGTTTAAGCAATAATGAGTATCATCGACCAAATGAGCCTGTCCGCGTCGTAATGCTAGGCATTCGTGGGGCGAAAAGACGGAATCGCTCGTCAAGGGGATAGAACCCCAAGTCGCGATCGCCTCCAGTAAGTTTTTTGAGGAGTTCATCACAAAAATCGCCCCAATCTCATGGGGAAAAAGTTGTCGAACTAAGGGTTCAATGGTTGTACATGCCTCTTCCACCGAATAACTCGATTGAAGTAAATCAATCAATTGTTCCAGTACAGGGGTATTTAATTGGCTTTGCATACTTACGTGCGCTTTTAAACGGTCAGATGTAGTGATGCCCCTGATATCGGTTCTTCCATACTGGCATGAGGAGTCCCTTGAAGTCACCCATCAGGTACGTTGGCTGGTTATCTGCTCAGGGTTGACTACAAAGGTGAGCTTGCCTTTCCCTAACATCCTCTGTGGCGGCTGAAGCCATGGATCATTAGATAAAAGTCAATCGATCCCCATCGTTAGTGTTAAAATTTCTAGGATCGGGTTTTCCTGTACACCCGCGTCTCTACGGCGTTGATTAATGCTGAGTAAAGATAGCCGCTTCTAGACTCACAAGAGCATCTTCCAGGTTGTCATTGACAATTTGCCGATCAAATTCATCCGCCGCCTCGATTTCGGCTTGAGATCGTTCCAGGCGTCGCGCGATCGCCTCCTCACTATCCTGACCCCGCCGACGAATGCGCTGTTCGAGTTCTGCCACATTGGGGGGCACAATAAAAATACGTAAGGCGGTGGGAAAGGTTTGTTGAATTTGCCTTGCTCCCTCTAGTTCAATTTCTAAGAGGACTGACTCACCCCGTTTAATATGCTGTTCAACGGGTTGGCGGGGTGTGCCATAATAGTTACCCGCATATTCTGCCCATTCCAATAACTCATTGGCGGTTACCATCTCCTGAAACGTATCCCGACTGACAAAATAATAATGTTGTCCCTCCACTTCACCAGGGCGGGGTTGACGGGTGGTGGTTGAAATCGATAGATAAAGTTGCGGGTGTCGCTTTAAGAGTAAACGGACTAGAGTCCCTTTCCCCACGCCAGAAGGACCGGTTATTACAATAAGTCTGCCTGGTTTGCTCATCGGTTCCTTGTCGAATTAATTATTGTTAGTTGCTCCATCTTTGCCAATGACAAAGCGATGAGCAACCGTTTCCGGTTGAATCGCTGATAAAATAACATGGCTAGAATCGGTAACGATGACGGCTCTTGTGCGCCGCCCATAGGTCGCATCAATCAGTTGCCCGCGATCACGGGCATCTGTAATGATACGCTTAATAGGGGCAGACTCTGGAGAAACGATTGCCACGACACGATTTGCCGAAACAATGTTACCAAAACCGATATTGATCAGTTGAATGTCCATGAAAAATTAACGGCAAAAGCCGCCTGAGGAGCGATTACGAGGGATTTGATTACAATGTTATCTACAAAAATTTAGGCTTACAAGGTTAAATCGCACAGAAAACCCGGATTTTCGGGTTTACCCTAAAAAAAGATTGGATTTGCTTGACATAAATTCGGCTTACTTGTCATCTGCTATTAAGTAGATATTCAGACGACAACGGACGCTTTCTTTGTACAAAACACCGTTACACCACATAGCTAAGACATGCAACAGGTTGACTTTACGACCTTGACAGCCGCTTGTGCACAGTTACAAGCGGGTTGGATACCAGGACGAGTTGAACAAGTTTATCAGCGCGATCGCTATACCATTGCTCTATGCTTACGAACGCTTCAGGGTAGAGGATGGCTGACGCTGGCTTGGCATCCCCAAGCCGCCCGAATTTGCTTGGCTGATCCGCCGCCTCGAATACCGGATACGTTTACGTTTAGTGACCAACTGCGACATCAGTTAAATGGGTTGGCGCTGGTAGGGATTCAGTTCATTGCCCCTTGGGAGAGGGTGTTAGACTTGCAATTTGCCCGACGTCCCGGAGATCCCATTCTCTGGCATCTGTATGTGGAAATTATGGGTAAATATAGTAACGTTATTCTTACAGACGCTAAAAATATCATTGTCACAGCCGCCCATCAAGTTGGTCCCCAGCAATCGAGCGTCCGTCCCATTCAAACCGGTCAGCCTTATGAACATCCGCCGGCTTTGTTGGGTAATCTGCCCAGTTTGAGTGAGTCTCAAGAGCGTTGGCAGGAACGAGTTAGCTTAGTTCCAGGAGCGTTAAAACGGCAATTACTCAAGAGTTATCGGGGATTAAGTCCAGCACTGGTGCGTTCCATGATACAGTCTGCCGATTTAGATCCTGAAGGGTCCACGGAAAGTTTAGGAACACAGGATTGGCAACGGCTGTTTCAGCGCTGGCAAGAATGGCTATGGGCGCTGGAGGATTGGGGAGCCGAGGTGCAGGGAACCAGAGTTGTAGGGGCGGGTTTTACAGATAACGTTTTGGAGAAAACTGATAACTTAACTAAACCCGCCCTTGTTCGGGAAGATGGGGTTGTAGGGGCGGGTTTTACGGATAACGTTTTGGAGAGAAGTGATAACTTAACTAAACCCGCCCTTGTTCGGGAAGATGGGGTTGTAGGGGCGGGTTTTACAGATAACGTTTTGGAGAAAACTGATAACTTAACTAAACCCGCCCTTATTCGGGAAGATGGGGGCGGGTTTAGTAACATTAGGGTGACAACAAATGATCATAGTGAAAAGAGCCCCTACAAACTCAAACCGGGTTGGACAGAGGATGGATATAATATTTTAGGTTGGGGTGTGGTTAAATCGGCTCCAACTGTCCAGGTTTTACTGCATCGTTACTACACTGACCAACTCAATCGACAAGAGTTTAGCCGACTGCATAACCAATTGCTCCAGAAAGTCAACAGTTTTTTAGTGCGATCGCGCTCCAAGGCGTTAGGCTTTGAACAACGGTTACAGCAATCGGAACAGGCGGATGAGTATCGTCAACAAGCTGACTTATTGATGGCGTATCTGCAAGATTGGCAACCGGGAATGAACCAGATGACGGTTCTGGACTTTGAAACCAATCAGCCATTGACGATTTCCTTAGATCCTGAAAAAAATGCGGTTCAAAATGCTCAAGCTCTCTATAAACGTCATCAAAAGCTGAAACGGGCGCGTCTGGCGGTTGTGCCGTTACTGCAAGAGGTGCAAGGGGAAGTTGAGTATTTGGAACAGGTTGAGGCGTCTTTAGTTCAGATTGAGCGCTATACCACGCCGGAAGATTTGCAGGCGTTACAGGAAATCCGCGAGGAGTTGATGGGACAAGGCTATTTGGATGTTCGAGATCAGCGTAATCGGGATGTGACTGAAGCCTCGGAACCGTACCGATATCGCACGCCGAGTGGGTTTGAATTGTTAATTGGTCGTAACAATCGCCAAAATGACCAGCTCACGTTTCGCAAGGCTGGGGATTATGACCTGTGGTTTCATACCCAAGAGATTGCTGGGAGTCATGTTTTATTACGCTTAGATCCGGGGGCTGTTGCGGATGAGGCGGATCTTCAGTTTGCCGCTGACCTAGCTGCCCATTATAGTCGAGGTCGTCAGAGTGATGTGGTGCCGGTGGTGTATACTGAGCCGAAGCATGTTTATAAGCCGAAGGGTGCTAAACCGGGGATGGCGATTTACAAGAGAGAACGGATATTGTGGGGGCGTCCTCAACAGGCTGAACACTATCGGACGGTAGATATTTCTGGATAAAAATGTAAAGTTTGATAAAAAACGTATTCTCTGTTACGATAAAAGCATGAAGAAATCTTAAGCTGCACGCTTGGGAACGGGCAGCATATTTCCTCCCAGAACGACAACGAAACTAGTAGCACAAAAAAGACCATCTGTCAAGTTGATGGTCTTTTTCAGTTGTTATTGGTCATTGGTCATTCGTCCTTCGTCAACCTTTAACGAGAGTAGGGTGGGCAATGCCCACCCGCCTTAATTCAGCGCCATTCTACTTACGGTAATGAGAGTGCCATTTGATAAAGTTGGCGTCGCGGCAGATTGGTGAGGTGAGATAATTGACGGGCGGCTTGCGATCGCGAAAGTCCTTGGTTAATCAGTTGGCTGAGTTCCGCTTTGAGGGCGGCTTCAGAGAGGACAGGGGTTTCAGCAGGTGCGCCAGCGAGGATGAGGGTAAATTCGCCTTTGGGTTCGTGGTCGGTGTAATATGCGATCGCCTCTTCAATTGTGCCTCGCCAGAATTGTTCGTGTAACTTGGTTAATTCCCGCGCTAGGACAATTTGACGGGAAGGACTAAAGATAGTGGCAAAATCTTCCAGGGTTTGCTGGAGGCGGTAGGGTGATTCGTAAAAAATTAAGGTTCTCGATTCAGCCGCTAACAACTCTAACCGTTGTTGGCGTTCTTGACCACTGGCGGGTAAAAAGCCTTCAAACACAAATCGGTCTGTGGGGAGTCCAGAAGCGCTGAGGGCGGTAATTCCAGCCGTAGCACCGGGGATGGGGATAACTGGGATTCCGGCTTCTATAGCAGCATGGACGAGTTCATAACCGGGGTCAGATATACTGGGCATTCCCGCATCAGTAACCAGGGCGATAGTTTTTCCCGCCGTTAACTGATTCAGCAATTCGGGTAGGCGATGCTGGCGATTGTGCTGGTGGTAACTGATTTGGTTCGTTTTAATTTGAAAATGCTGCAACAGTTTTCCGGTGTGGCGGGTATCTTCGGCGGCGATAGTATCGACCGTTTGTAAGATGCGTACCGCCCGGAAGGTCATATCTTCTAGGTTGCCAATTGGCGTCCCGACAACATACAGTGTCCCCATTTGTCTAATTTGATACCTGCTAACCTTGTTACTCTAGCTTTTTTTGGCGTGGAATTCTGATATCTTCAGGACTTACGCAAGCTTTACCGTTGAATCAGCATCTGTCGGGAACATAACGAGAACTTTTCTGTGAATATCTTAAGGGAACTCCGCCGACTGCGTTACGATGTCCTCACCTTATACAACACAGGATAAGCCAATCAAGGTATCCCTAATGAAGACTTTCTTTGCTTTGCTATCCCATGTGAAATATTTTGGTTACTCACACCCCTTAAGTTATTAACGGGTAATATCCAGTCCATCTAGTACAGCGGTTTGCGACTTGGTGAGATACGGTAACAATTGATGATACCAGCGCTAGGTCTATCTGAGTGTTAAGTATACTTAACTAAGTTGTAACCCGCTATAATCTAGAGCAGAGGTGTGATCGACACTTAGCGACTACACCGAAGAAGACAAACAAATCAACAAATATTGATTAAGTTCATTTACGCCGTGACCGATAAAGGTCACAGCAAGGAGTTTAAATGACTAACGATGTTTCTGAGGCAGTACAGCGACTACAAAAATGCTCTTGCAACTATTTTTACTCTAGTCTTTATTGGACTGAGCGCACTGATAGGGCAATTGATACTATTCTCCGTAATCCTAATCGTTCTGGTCATCCGTCTCATTTAGTCAGGAATGCGTTAAGTGATTCAAGAAAGATTGTTCACCGTCGCCGTCAGATATGCTCTTTAATAGAAATAGAGATAAAAACGTGTGAGGGTGATGATTTTGGACACAACATTGAATTAGTTCCAGACCCTCGGAACAAGGAGTTAGAGGAAGTTTTTATAGTTCAAGATTGGCTTGAACGAGCTTCTTTAAGTAGCCAAGATCGACTAGTGTTGACCTTACTGTTGAAGGGAAGTGAAGCCAAAGAAGTTGCTGAGAAGCTTGGTATTACAGTTCAGCAGGCTCGTGTTCGGATTAGTCGCGCCCGTAACGTGCTAAGACTTGCTGGGAGGCTGATACAAATGTTTGACCATCTTCAACGCCGCCTATATCGCCTTTCTCCTTGGCTGATAAGAGCGCTTATTCCTGTAGGTTACATGGGCACGTATGAGTTATTCAGGCTTGGGCAAACAGAGCCAATCTATGTGGGTCGTTCAGATACATGCTTGCGTAATCGGCTATTGAGACATGCACAAACCAATAGGGCAGATTATTTTGACTATGACATTCATTGGACACTTGAAAAGTGTTTCATTGCTGAATGTTCAGCCTACCACGCTCTGTTATACAAAACTAATAACCTCATCCATCCAGCTCAACCACAGGGATTAAACCTTAGATGTCCTTTCTGCCGTTCTACATTTGACCAGATCAGGCAAAACCGATTGAGTTATTTCGAGAATGTGAGTTTTTAGGGGAATTTAAATAATCACTGACTTTACACCCATTCTAGGAATAGATAACTCTTCCAATCGAGCTAATAAGAATAGGTTAAATTATCTTAGCGTAGGAACAAGAAGAAAATCATGACTTTGACAACTGAGTTTCCCACTTCTGATTTGATTGAGATTGACAAAACTCTTGAGAGTCTGCGTGATTCGGGCTTTGACTTGGCAACTGCTAGTGGAGAAGTGGTAGACAATTCCTATGAAGCTGACGCAACAGTGGTTAGGATTCGTACCATTGAAAAAACTACCTCTATTCCAGGGAAAAAAAGATCAAAAGCTAAACGTTCTAAAGTGGTTGAATCTATTGCATTTGCTGACAATGGGCATGGAATTCCTTACAAGATTCTGCCCAGTACACTTAAACTAGGATTTTCAACTCGCTATAATCAGCGCAATGGCTTAGGGCGTTTTGGTGTGGGTATGAAGCTGGCTGCTATCAGCCAAGCCCGACGTATAGATATTTATACCAAACCTCTCGGTAGTAAAGAGTACTACCATGCTTACCTTGATTTGGATGAGGTTTCTCAAGGCATACAAACTTTGATAAAAATTGAAGTTGTAGAAGGCTATCCACCAGAATATTCTAATTTGATGCAATACCCTCAAGGTAGTAAGCATCCCAAAGAAGGTAAACCTTTTGAGTCAGGAACACTGGTAGTTTGGTCTAAGGTAGATCGTCTAATCGATGGTGGTAATTATGGTTCTGCTATTCAGGAACGGATGCAGGAACTCACTAAGTTTCTTGCTCGGGCATATCGTCACTTTATTGATGAAGGTTTCTACATCGAGCTGAACGGCAAATACATCACTTTACATGATCCACTATTTTTACTCAAAAACCCCAGAGTTATAGACAACTTTGGCAAAAACCTGCACTCAAAACTTGTTGATGAGGGTGACATTGAAATTGATGATAAAAAAGTGCATATTAAAGTCACACTTTATCCAGAAGAATTTCGGAGGATACAAGGTCAGGGTGGTAAAGATATACACCCTGTAACCAAAGAAGAAGATTCACGATTAAGGGGACTATACATTCCGGATAATAAAGGTAGGATAAGTATTGTTAGAAATGGGCGTGAAATTTACTATGATATTGTCCCAAAATTATTACCCTATGGAGTTAATGACATAGATCGGTTTATTGGCATTGAAATCAGTTTTCCTGCAACTTTAGATGAGTATTTACAGGTACGTCATGTTAAAAGAGGAGCCGAACCTGTTTCTAAACTTCGGGAAGAATTGAAGGAATTCTTAATACGACCAATAAAAGCGGCACGTAAGGAAATTAGGAGTTTCTGGCAAGATGCCGAAACAGCAAAACGTAACAGATCTAAAAAACATGAACAAGCAGAAAATGCTGTTCAAAGAGCTGAAAAAACACTACCTGTTGGTCGGGGAGGGATGAGCCTTGACGCACAGGCACAAGAGAAAGCTATGACAGATTTACTATTGGATTTGGAAATTGATCCTGAGAAAAATCCAGAGAGTGCTGAAGAGGTCAGACAAAGAGTTCAGAATCTACCTATCACCATTGTAGATAGTTCGTGGCCTGGTAAAGAATTGTTTGATATTACCCACCTAAATGGGAAGGCAATTATTAGAATTAATCACCGTCATCCCTTCATTCAAGAAGTCTATGACTCTTTAAAGGACTTAGCAAGTCGTGACTCATCAACAATAAATGTTGAAGAGGCTATTGAACTCGCTAGAAAAGCAGAAATAGGGCTTGATATACTCTTCATGGCTTATGCTAAAGCAGAGAACATGAATTCAGATCCAGATGGTGTATACGGCGACTTGCGGACTTATTGGGGACAACATACTTATGCCTATAGTCGCGAAGCATTGAGTGACAAATAAATATTCTTTGGGTGTGGATAGAGGTAAAACTTTACCCATACCCTATTTTGGTGAGCTGCTGCATCCCGGATCTTTCCGGTATAGGTAGCTATCCTTGTCTATACTCTGATGTATGCTTTCCTCAAAGCCTGGAAGGAAACATGAAGATATGGTGAGAAATGACGCAACGCAATTAGCCTTAAAAACCGAACTGCTGCAACGAGTAGAAGCGTTAGGATTACAGCAAGCCCTATTTCCCTCCAATGCAGAGCCAATCAATGAAATTGTATACCAGCTAGAAAACCTCAATCCCATTCCCAACCCACTCCACCCCGACTCTCTCCCCTCTCTACTCGGTAACTGGGAATTGATTTACGCCTCAAGAGGAACCGTTGTTACCCGCCAGCTTGCATCAATTCCCGATTTGGGGGAAACCCTAAAAATCAAACGGGTGTGGCAAACCTTAGTTGCAGGTGATACCCAGAAAATCTGTGCCTCTAACGGTGCATTTCTGGACTTACCTCTGCTAGGAGAGTGGCGGTTACAAGCTGATGGCGTTTGGACGTGGGATACTCCCGATCGCACTGCTAATGTTACCTTTAATGCATTCTCCCTACAAGCAACCAAACCCTTTAATCTGGAAAACTGGAGCCTTCCTGAATTGAAAATCCCAGTCTGGGAATTTTTCCGCAATCAGGCTTTATGGACAACCTCCTACCTCGATCCAGAAATCCGGGTAGGACGAGGTGCAACAGGCAATCTGTTTGTATTTCGTCGTCGCGATCGCGTCTTCAATGGTGCCTCGCCAGAATTAATCGATTAGAAAACCCTCTTGAGTGTGGTGACTGACATTGGTTGATTTTCGAGTTGCTCAAACTATAAAGCCCCCTTTTTTTGAACAAAAGAGGGCTTTATTAATAAAATAAAAAGTCTGGCATCGAGCTATTTTCCCAGGGGGCTACCCCCAAAGTATCTTCGCCGCAGCAACGTTTCACAGCCGAGTTCGGGATGGGTTCGGAGTGGTGCCATTGCGCCAGAGACACCAGACAAGCTTGTGGT
>NZ_JAVJZI010000231.1:0-14393 GCF_040223135.1 Coleofasciculus sp. G3-WIS-01 | reverse complement strand
GTAGACCTAGGTGAGCTATTCTCATTGTACTACAAAAGTTTGGCGGTCAGGACAATTTGGAAATCTCCGTACCTCCGATTTCCCGCTGTCCATCCTCACCTTGCTATCGCTGAAGGTGAGGACTTCCGCGACTACGTTAAGGGCTTACGCCATTGAGTTATCTAAGCAGTATCTCCGTGTCTCAGCGTAAGTCCTTTTTCTTTATGCTTTCTCAAACTTGCTCTTAGTTAAACATAGCTGAGCTGATCGTACTCTGACAGTCCGCATTCTTTAATAAATCTAACATTTCTTTACAAAGAGACACAAACTTCTCCGTGATTCTACGGTGATACAAAGGAACTAGCTGCCAAATTTCCGGAAATATACTGATTATTTTGCTCTTTGATTTGGATATGTTCTAAAAGGAAACACTGTATTCTTTAGCCCCTGAACGCTTGTTCTGACGGTCAGGGGATTTTTTGTACCTGTCTTGAGTTATTAGTCTGATGGCGGTGCTAGAAAATAAAGGACTAATGACCAAAGACAAATCATGGTGAAACCCTATTACCAGATTCTGATTCGAGACTGTGGAGAACCCCTCGTTCCCATACCCTTAGAGCAGTTCGCGGTGGAATCCCCTCATCCTTATGAAAAACTGGGCGCTCCTTATGGGAAAACGTCTCCCTATCATTTGCGCCAGACGGTGTTAGAGGCATTAATTGCAGCTCAAAATGACCTCCAACATCGATGTCCGGGTTGGCGTATCCTGATTTTTGATGCCTATCGTCCGGTAGCGGTTCAGCAATTTATGGTCAATTATACTTTTGCTGAAGTTGCGCGATCGCACAACCTAAACCCAGCGACTCTATCGGAAACACAACGCCAGATGATCTGGCAGCAAGTTTATCAGATTTGGGCGTTACCGAGTCCTGACCCCTTAACCCCACCGCCTCATAGTACCGGTGCCGCCGTGGATATTACTCTAGTTAATCACAAGGGTGAGACGATTGACATGGGTTCGGAGATTGACGAACTCTCACCCCGATCTGATCCAGATTACTACGCCAAGGAGTGGCAACTCCCCTATCATGCCCATCGGCAACTGTTACGGGATATCATGCAAAAGGCAGGATTTCAGCGCCATCCGGGGGAGTGGTGGCACTTCTGCTGCGGCGATCAGATGTGGGCGTGGTTGTGCCATCAACAGAACCCAAGCCAGAGATTTATCGCTCGTTATGGTCGAGTGGCTGGTGTTCCTCCCTGCTCTGAAGAGCCAGGGCTTCCCCCATAAAAGAAGGCTCCAAGGCAGAAGGTTTAAAGGAAGTATTGGGGGCAATAAAAGCAGATTGGGTATTAAACCGATATTCTGGGTAAAGACGATTTTTTTGTCTGTCGATCACTCCCATCTGAACAGGTTATGATTGCACCAAAACAAGTCTATGTTCTCTTATTCAATGCTCGTACAGAAAACGAGGGGATTCACACCCTGCAAATCGGCGATCGCAATGTGGTGTTGATGTTTGAGTCAGAGGACGACGCGATCCGTTTTGGCGGGATGCTGGAAGCCCAGGATTTCCCTAGCTCCTCTGTGGAAGAGGTGGAGGTGGAGGAAATTGAAGAATTCTGCCAAAGTGCCGGTTATGATTGCCAGCTAGTTGAAAGCGGGATGTTGGCATTACCGCCGGAAAAAAATGTGGAAAAAACGGACTGGCAAGCCGATGCTGCGCCAACTCAAGAACCAGAGATCTCTGATCTGGATCGAATTCGCCGTCAGCTAGAGGGATTGTTGTAAGCGCAATTATATATAATAATGAAAAATTTGGAGGAGCGGGGTTATCTGCTAACGGAACAGGTGAACCCTCAGAGTCAGAATCTAGACCAACTCACCTCGCTAGAGTTAGTGGATTTGTTTAATCGCGAGGATGAGAAAACAATTCGTGCGATCGCCGCCGTTCGGACTCAACTGGCACAAGCGATTGATCGCACGGCGCAAGCCCTGAAACAAGGGGGGCGTCTGTTTTATGTCGGTGCAGGTACGAGCGGACGCTTAGGGGTATTGGATGCGGCTGAATGTCCTCCCACCTTTTGTACCCCCCCCGAACTGGTGCAAGGGATTATCGCCGGTGGTGCAGGGGCGTTAATCCGGAGTTCGGAAAACTTGGAAGATCAACAAGAAGATGGCAGCGAAGCGATCGCCCATCGTCAGGTGACGGAACTGGATGTCGTAGTTGGCATTACCGCAGGTGGGACAACACCTTATGTGCGCGGGGCGCTGCAAGCCTCACGACAGCGAGGCGCCACGACAATTTTGCTCGCCTGTGTCCCCGCCGAACAAGTTAGCTATGAGGTGGATTTAGATATTCGCTTACTCGTCGGGCCAGAAATTCTCGCCGGTTCAACGCGCTTAAAAGCCGGAACTGTGACCAAAATGGTATTGAATATCCTGTCTACAGGTGTGATGGTGCAACTGGGCAAAGTCTACGGCAATCGCATGGTTGATGTCGCGGTCACCAATAAAAAACTCCATGACCGTGCTTTAAGAATTCTACAAGACCTGAGTGATCTTAGCCGAGACGAAGCCGGGTTTTTACTCGAACGTAGTGGACGGCGGGTTAAACTGGCACTACTGATGCACTGGACAGGAGAGGATGCCACAGTCTGCGATCGCCTGTTGAGTCAACAGCAAGGAAATCTTAGACAAGCATTACTCACGTATCACAACAGTGGTGAGTGATTCATCAAGGGCGACTTCCCGCAGCTTCCCGACTCAGTTACAGTAGAACTATTGCCTCTAGCTGCTACAAGTTTCATTAAACATGTTCAACGGATCAGAGACGACTGCAACAGTTTTACTTCTCCTTGTCGCACTTGGTGTCATCGGTTGGGGATATAGGCGTGCCCTATCTTATGGCAAACTTGGCATCCTCGCCTGGTTGCAGTCCCTGGTGTTGACGGTTCCTTGGCTGATATTTTTTGTCCTATTGGCTGCCGGAATTTATCTGAATATTGTTGGTATCTTATTTTTATTGGTGGTTTCAACCGGGATCTATATTTTCCTAGGCAAACGTTTGCGCGAGGAAGGTGAAGATGCCATCTTGCACAAGCGTGCCAACCAGTTACTCCATGAGAAATCAGATACCAGCGACAGCCAAAATTTGCCGTCGCCAGGAGACAGTGCCGCAAAAACCTCTCCATCACCCGACAGTAGTGGTCCGGCAGGGACTGATGTTATACCCATTTCTCCAGAAGATCTAAAGACGATTCAGGGGATTTTTGGTATCGATACATTCTTTGCCACAGAAACCATTCCCTACCAGGAAGGGGTGATATTTAAGGGAAATCTGCGCGGCGGTGAGCCTGAGGCGGTGCATTCCCGTTTATCTGCCAGTTTAGAAAAACGGTTGGATGATCGCTACCGACTCTTTTTAGTCGAAGATCCTGAAGGGAAGCCGGTGGTGATTGTTTTACCCAGTAGCAACGATCCCCAACCGCTAACGATTCCACAGAAAATTTTGGCAGGGGTGTTGCTGGTGTCTACCCTCGCCACTAGCTTAGAAGCTGCTGGATTTTTGCTCAATTTTGATTTGTTTACCACGCCTGAACGGTTTAAGGAAACCTTACCTCTAGGTTTGGGGATTTGCATAGTTTTGGCAGTTCATGAATTGGGTCATTGGTGGGCAGCACGGCGTCATCAGGTTCGCCTGAGTTTCCCATTTTTTATTCCCAGTTTACAAATCGGTTCCTTTGGGGCGATTACCCGCTTTGAATCCTTGGTGCCTAACCGTAAAGCTTTGTTTGACATTTCTTTAGCTGGACCTGGGGCGGGTGGTATTGCGTCGGTGTTACTGCTGCTGCTGGGCTTGGTTTTGTCTGATCAAGGCAGTACCTTTCAGGTTCCGGCTCAATTTTTCCAAGGTTCGGTTTTAGTTGGTGGGTTAGCCCGGATCATTTTGGGTTCGTCTATGCAAGCACCGATTGTTGATGTTCACCCCTTAACGATTACGGGTTGGTTGGGGTTAGTGATTAGCGCGTTGAATTTAATGCCCGCCGGACAGTTAGATGGGGGGCGGGTTGTTCAAGCTATCTACGGACGCAAAACGGCTCGCGGCACGACGATTGCTACGTTGATCATCTTGGGAATTGTGGCGCTAGCGAATCCAGCTAATCCATTGATTTTGTATTGGGCAATTATCATTTTGTTTTTGCAACGTTCTTTGGAGCGTCCTAGTCTCAATGAAATTACGGAACCCGATGATACGAGAGCAATTTTAGGTTTGGTGGCGCTGTTTTTAATGGTGGCAACATTGATTCCCTTCACGCCCGCGTTGGCGGTGCGTTTGGGTATTGGTAGCTAAGAGGTGCGGGGGTTGTAGAGAGCAATATGGCGCGTCTGAGAAGCTGTAGGGGCGGGTTTTACCCATAACGTTTCGGCACAAACCACTAACTTAACTCGCGCCCGCCCCGACCAAGTTTTGAGGTTTCCTGTGACGGAGGGTGTTTTATGAGTTCAGTCATCACTACCCCACTCGCTGAGTTTCTGTGTCAACCCAATATTGAGTCTTCTCCGGCATGGGAGTTGATTAATGGGTGTGCTATCCAAAAGCCAATGCCGACTCTGTTTCACTCGCGTCTACAACGTAATCTGGTTAATTATATTAATCGTCATACCGATGAGTTTGAAGCGGTGCAAGAATTACGCTGTTTAGTGCCTCCCTACTCACCTGTACCGGATATTTCCATTATTGCGATCGCGCGTCTTCCTGAGGAGGATGGACCATTCGATGGTACACCAGACTGGCTGATTGAAATTCGCTCCCCTGACCAAAGTACCCTAGACTTACAGAAGAAGATTCTCCATTGTCTGAGCAACGGTACACAATTAGCCTGGTTAATTGACCCCACCCGTCAACAGGTTTGGGTTTGGCAGGGGGATGACCTGCCGATGGTATGCTCAGGATCGGACAGGTTGCCCACTTTGGGTAATTTGCCTGAACTCACTGTCAATGCTGTAATGGCAATGACTCGGCGACAGGAATTGTAGACAGCGCGATCGCGTTTTGTTTGATTTATTGACAGGAGTGCAATGGCGAAACACCCATGCTCTGGAGTTCGCCTTCTGCTACCGTCATGCCATTTTTCCAAAGCTCATACTCACTCAGATCGATATCTTCATTCCACACAATCCCGTAGCCCCCTTGCTCAACCTTAAAGTTATTGAAAAATGCCGATTGACGAAGTGGAGCAAACTGGGGATTTTCTAAAAGATGAATAATATCGTATTTCTTAAATTCTTGATTGGTGAATTCAATCAGCAAGGTGTGATCGTTAATGGCTTTTGCTTGGCAAATTTTTGGGTACTTCATACTATAGCAGTTCGCTCTCGCGTAGTTACAGTACAAGTGTTCTAAATTACTCCTGATCAAGCATCCCTCTCTAATGTGTAAATACACCAGCGCGAAGCGCTATAGTTTTAGTTTACTTTAATTGCAGCCATGGCAATCGAAATTGAACGAAAATTTTTAGTTAAAGGCGATCAATGGCGCACCCTTGGTCAAGGAATGCTCTATCGTCAAGGTTATATTGCTACCCAAAACCTGACGACGGTTCGCGTGCGTTTAGTGGGAGCTCAGGGCTATCTGACGATTAAAGGGAAAACTGAGAGTTTTTCTAGAGCCGAGTATGAGTATCCTATCCCCGAATCAGATGCTCAAGAGATGCTAGAGACATTGTGCGATCGCCCCTTGATTGAAAAAACGCGCTATAGGATAGAGTGTAAGGGTTTGGTCTGGGAAGTGGATGAGTTTATCGGTGAAAATGAAGGATTGATTTTTGCCGAAGTAGAACTGAGTGATGAAAATCAAGTGTTAGATTTACCCGATTGGATTGGTCAAGAAGTAACTGGAGATCCTAAATATTATAATGCTAATTTGGTTCGGCATCCCTTTATTCAGTGGTCATAAGATTGTAGAGATGTTCCATGCGTCTCTACAATCACTAAACTGCTGTATATATTCTGCCGTTATTTCCGGCTTTTCTAGGTGCGGGACATGACCACAGTCATCAATCCAGATTAGTTGAGAATTAGGAATAACCGCTTCAAACTTGTGGGCATATTTTGTTCCCAAAATCCGGTCATCTTTTCCCCATAAAATCAACGTCTGCTGCTGAATTTGGCTAAGTTTTTGACCAAAGGGTGGATATCCCCCATTTTTGGTAAATGAAATTAATGCCCGATGCCATCCCGGCATTTCTAGATGCAGCGCCGCACACAGTAAGGCATCGGCAGAAACAAATGTCGGATCAAAATAGGCGTTTTTACTAATAGTTTCTCGCACCTTGGGACGCCGCAGAAACTCAACCGCCCAATTATCAAAGGGTGGAAACAGGAACTTGCCAATGGGTGGGGGACTGGTGAAACCTGCACTATCGAGCAATACCAGCTTTTTCACTGCTTGGGGATAGGTTAGGGTGAAATCAATCGCCGCCGCCCCTCCCATCGACGCCCCAACCAGAATGACGGGGACTTGGATTAGGGTTTTCCAGAAATAATAGAGATGAGTCGCGATCGCGCTGGCGCTAAACTTAATCCCAGATACCCGCTCCGTAAAGCCAAATCCTAATAAATCTACCGCCCATGTTTCCTTGTGTTCCGCTAACAGGGGAAACAGGCGGCGAAATTCTAAGAGGGAACTATCAAAGCCATGGAATAACAGGATGGGTGTTCCCCCCTGTCCCTGCTGGATGTATGTTGTCGCAATGGGTTGGGGGGTAAGGGGTGTGAGCAGATTGTGGCGTGCGATCGCACGGGTAAGGGCAATTGATGTAGATTCAGTAAGCTGCTGGGTTTTGGCGGGAAGGAAATTGTCATTTGTCATTTTTCATTTGTTCTTTGTCATCCATCTTGTACGGCTGGATACCTCGTCTATGTTTAGCATAGGCGCGGTAGTTGACTTGCTCTATGTCGTTGCGTTTACCAGATGAGTTGTCGTTTTTTTTTAACACTATTGTTTCTTTTTCTAAACCTTTAACCTATTAACGACTTCTACTATTAATAACAGCCGCAAAAAGCAGATAAATTACACCAAAGGCAATGGCAACTTCTTCAGCCCATTTTGAACCATAGAGTCTATACCAATTATCGAAACTTCTTAAAATACGAAGGATTACCTCTATACCCCAATCCAGAAGTTGAAAACCAATATAAATTAATGCAGCCACTCCTAATGCTTGTATAAAAGCATTTCTGAATAAATCATTCATGGCATTTTTTTCCGATTTAGGTGATTTTATTATAACTGGGATAATATAGCACTGGCAATCCATTTAAGTTGAATCACCATCGGTAGGGAACATGTCATGTCCTTCTATCAGTGGAGTCTCTGGATTTATGCGATCGCCTGACTATATTTTGTATCTTTTGATACGGTTTTTTATCGATTTAGGAGAGGCGGGTTAAACTCGATAGAGAAAGCCTAAACGCTTTTTGCTGGTGAAGGGAGGTCATAAAAATGGATGAAGTTGTCAAAAAAATTGCAGCGTTGGGATTACCTGGGGTAATTTTGGTGGTGACGATGGCGGCGACAGGGTTAACCGGGGCGGCGGCGATCACGGCGGCTTTAGCCTTTCTGGGGGGTCCTGGGGGAATGTTAGGCGGAATTGCGGTTTTGGGATTGACGGGATTGATTACGGATGCGTTAGCTGAGGTGGGGCTTGAGGATTTACTCACGGCGATTTACTGTCAGCGACGCCAGAGTGAACCTCATGGGAAGTTGATTGAGGAGATTGAGGCGCTTTCCCTATTTAATGGGGATATTAAGGATAGGTTAAAAGCGACGGTAACGGATGGGTGTGGTTGTGATACTGTAGTGAATGCTTATTTAACCGATACGACTCAAGAGGCGATCGCAATTTTAGAACGGGTTCCCGGTATGACTCCTGCACATCACCGAGATTTTAACGTAGTCGCGGAAGTCCTCACCCTCAACCAAGTAGGGTGAGGATGGACAGCGGAAAATCGGAGGTACGGAGATTTTCAAATTGTACTGGTTAAATGTAATTTTTTAGTGTTAAAATGACAGCAACCCTCCTAGGTCTACATGGTAAGGCATGGGAAGACAGATGGTTGGGCTAGGTGTGATAGAGATGTAGTCCTTGCGCGTTAATGAACTCGACCACCGTTCGCTTTTATGGCGTCCTCCAAAAGAATAGCGCAAGATGCCATTAGGCATTATTCGGTTAGCACTCTAACCATAAACCGCGAAAACCAAGCGGACTGACAAAATATCACTGTCTGCGGAAGGCGGACGGCTGCCTGTTGACGCTGAGTAAGACCATCACCAGATTGAGTTCTGGACTTTCTACTCTTAGAAATTAGGAAGTACCCAACGTGGCATCGACGGATGAAACGGGAAATCCCGAAGACGAATAAGACCGTCCTTGTTTAGCTAAGTTGGAAGCCCCAACTTCAGCGAAGCAAGTTGGGGTACTTCACGCAGTCTTATCCGATTATTCGACTCAGGGATGGTTCAGCTGTGAGAACTTGGAAAAATCCCTTGGGTGTTGACCATGTTTTTGTGGCGGATAGTCATGAGAAAATGGTTTATGGGGGATATGTGGGTTGGATTCATAGTGAAGGGTTGAATTGTGCGATCGCACAAATTAGACGCGATTTGACCTAACTTTTATCCGATGGAGGTGCTACATAGGCGAGAGATTCTTCATTCCGCTTCGCTCCATTCAGAATGACACTAATATAGTTATATAACAATGTCATGCTGAGCGGAGCGAAGCATCTCATTACTCAGCTAAAGAGACCAAGGTTTCATATTCCGAAAAGTGATATAACAATGTCATGCTGAGCGAAGCGAAGCATCTCATTACTCAGCTAAAGAGACCAAGGTTTCATATTCCGAAAAATGCTCCAATTATGCTAATCCAACCAAGAAAGTGAATGCGTATTATGTCTACATGATGACGAATCGTTCAAAAACGCTTTACACTGGCGTGACAAATGATTTATATCGTCGCGTATACGAACATAAACAAAAGCTGATTCCTGGATTTACTCAAAAATATAATATCAATCGACTCGTTTATTATGAGCAAACTTCAGATGTTAGGGAAGCAATTGCCCGTGAAAAACAGATTAAAGGGTGGTTGCGTGCTAAAAAGATTGCTTTGATTGAATCGGCAAATCCTCAATGGCGTGATTTGAGTGCGGATTGGTTTGAGACGTAGTGCTATATGTTCGCGACATATTGGCACATAGTCTTCGTTGCGCGATCGCTCCCCTGAAAATAACACAATTTGGCTTAAAATAGGTTATTGCTATTCACTGCTTGTAAGCGACAGGTTTATAGAGATGCTTCGTTCCGCTTCGCTCCAGTCAGAATGACACAATTGGGTTCAGGGATGAAAACCTAGAATTATAACGGATATAATTATAAGATCATAGTATAGCGATCCGCTTTAAGTCGTGAGTTAAGACCATCCAGAATAAACGCGATCGCAACTCCGACACCCTACATAGCCCTGACTTCACCCAGGTTCGTTCGCTCATAGTAGGCACTTTAGTGCCATCCATAAGCCAGCGCTATAACTTTTGAGCTTGATACAAAACCGCTTTAATCAACAGGGGTACGATTATGATAAGTTCTCAAGATACCCATACCGAAGATCCTTGCCCACTGAACCGTGATCCACATATTGAGTCGGTTTGCCGATTCCTGGAGGATATCGAATCCCATTTTAAATATAAAACCCTTTTACACACCCAACACCCGATTCCCCGTAAATCCCTCTATATCCCAATTCAAGTTACCCGCGAACGCAATTATCGCCATGAGGTGGAAACCTTCTGGGGATACGCCGAATCAGAGGCTGAACTTAAACGCGCTTATGCAATTAAAAGTCGCGACGTGGAAGCCAAACGTTATCGCGTTCCCTGGGAACAGGCGAAGAAAAACTATCAGCGCCTGATGGTTTTGGCTGATCCAGGAATGGGTAAAAGTGCGCTACTGCGCCGGGAAGCCGCATTGAAAGCAGCAGGTGAACGGCAAAAATTGGTGGATGCCAAAATTACCGTTGAGGATGTGGTTTTTCCCCTATTTATCCGCTTAGTGGATTTGGATGAAACCGCAGATGATATCACGGTCGCGATCGCATCCCTGGTTCAACGGGATTATCCCACAACCTGGGTAGATATTCAACCCTGGTTACAGGCGAAATTGCGTCAGGGGAAATGTCTGTTGTTGTTCAATGCCTTAGATGAAGTCCCCAAACGCGATCGCAATGCTTTAGCCGCTAAACTCAACCAATTCCTGGAAACCCATCCCTGTCCGATGATTTGTACCTCGCGGATAGTCGGGTATGGCGGCGCGTTTATCAATGGGGCAAAGGAAGTCGAAATTATTCCCTTGAGTCAACCCCAGATTGAACGGTTTATTCATACCTGGTTTAAACATGGCACGGATTCAGAAAAGGACGGGATTTCTGCGGCTAGCTTAATTGAACAACTGCGACAAAATCCCCAACTGCGCGGCTTGGCACAAAATCCCCGATTACTTTATTTACTGTGCAGCTTATATTATGAGCAAGTCCTGACATTACCCGCCCGTCGTGGTCAAATTTATCAGAAAACCGTCGAGTATCTCCTGAGTCAATGGACGCACCATCGGGCGCAAGAGAGTGGGATGAAAATCCGCTTATTGGAAGACTTGGCTTATCAGTTGACCTGTAAAGGGCAAGATGTGTTTGATTCCCAGGAATTGAAACAGGAAATCGCCAACGCCCTAGAACAAGATCAGGGGTTAGAGCCCTTAAGCCAACAAACCCCCGCCCAACTTCTAGTACAATTATCTGGAGAACAGGGAATTATACACCGATTGACCCAACAAGGCGATCGTTATGTGTTTATTCACCGGATTACTCAGGATTATTTAACCGCCTGTTATTTACGACGGCAGATTCAAGAGAATCCCAGTCAGGGGATGGCGTTGGTGAAAGCCCATTTGTGGGAGTATGACTGGCATCAAAGCATCACGTTACTGGCGGGATTGATGGATGATCCGATTCCCTTACTCGAGTGCATTGTTCAGGAAAAAGATGATATCTTCTCCACCCTATTACTTTTAACCGGACGTGCGATCGCTGAATGTGATCAATTGTCTCATCCCTTAATCACCGAAGTGATTGACCACATTTATGAGTTGTGGCACCATTACCCCTTCCTTGGCTTCATTGCTTCCACCGTTGTCGCCTTGGGGCAAACCAATTCCCAGATGGCACAAAAGTTACAGCAAGAACTGGATGAGAAACACTATTATACTCGCAAGGATTTCGTCGCCGCATTAATTGCCGCCTTGGGTCAAATTGGCACTCCCCCAGCCGTCGCCACGTTAATTAAAGCCCTGAATCACGGACCTTGGTATGTGCGCGGGGAAGCCGCTACCGCCTTGGGCTATATTGGCGATGCCGAAACCGTGAAAGCTTTAATCCCCGCCCTGCGGGATGAGGATACCGTGGTTCGGGGTGAAGCCGCTGCGGCGATGGGGCGGATTGGTACATCGGCGGCGATACAGGCGTTAATTGTTGCCCTCCATGATATTGATAGTTATGTGCGGGGGGAAGCGGCGATGGCATTGGCGCAGATTGGCACACCAGAAGCCTTGCAGGAATTGGTTAAGGTGCTCAATCACCCGGATAGCTTTGTCCGTGGGCAAGCCAGTGGCGCGATTCATCTGGAAAATCCGACAGTAGTGCAGGCGTTAATCCAGGCTTTGAATCATCCCCAGAATCAGATTCGCCAAGAAGCGGCGATGGTATTGGGGAAAATTGCGACAAGGGAAACAATGGATGCGTTAATTCCGGCGCTGCAAGATGCTGATCCAGTGGTGCGAGAAGAAGCGGCGGAGGCTTTGGCGCGATCGGGGAATCCTCAGACGTTGGAGGTGTTAATTCCGGCGTTAGAAGATACTGATCCGGTGGTGCGCCAGGAAGCAGCGGCGGCGTTAGGGCGGATGGGGACAACTCCCGCCCTGACGGCGTTAATCCCAGTGTTGGAAGATCAGGATAAACGGGTGCGAAAACAGGGGATTGAGTCATTGGGCAGAATTGGTACTCCGGCGGCGCTACAGGCGTTAATTCCCCTATTAAAAGATAGCGATGGCGATATCCGAGGCGCAACGGCGACAGCCTTGGGACGTATAGGTACTGCACCCGCCCTGCAGGCATTAATGCCCTTGCTCAAGGATCAGGATTGGTTTGTCCGGGAGCAAGGGGCAATGGCATTAAGTCGGATTGGTACACCGCAGACATTGGAGGCGTTATTGCAATTGCCGATCGCGGAGATTGAACGCCCGGAAATCTTGACCTTGATTCGCACGTTGGCGGTGCGGTTTAGTCGGGAGAAGTCCCCATTGGTGCCGGTGTATCCAGAGTTAGTGGGAGTTATGGGTGGATTCCATCGCTTAGGGCGGAGGTTGAGTGGGAAGCGATAGAATTTAGAACGTAGTCGGGGCGGGTTTAGTGGTATTGGGGTCAAAAACCCTAATCGTGAAACCCGCCCCTACGTCATTCGCCCCGTCTCAAACCAATTCGCGATCGCAGGATACCAATGGATAAGATTAGGCTACTAAGTAGGGGGAAAGACAGATGGTTCAAACTATCCAATCCAGAGATGTTACCCTGCGAGAACTAAGGACTAATTTTGGTCTGCAACTCACCCATGAGCCGCAATTCTTTCCTGAGTGGCAAGGGAATCTGCCCGAAATTACTGATTTACAAAAGCAACAACTGGATCAGGTGAAAGCGGGATATTTTAACTTGCTCAATTATCCCCCCATGCTGGAAGGCGTGGTGAGCATGGCAATTCTTGACCCCTTGCTGTTTATTGGGGGATTTTACTTAGCCCCTTTTCATGTCAAAGCGGAAAAGTCGGTGAAGATTACCACAGAATATGAACAGACAATGGTTACCGGAACTCTGGATGTTTTGGTATTAAAAGATATTGTTTGGGTGATGGTGATTGAATCCAAACAAGTGGAGTTTTCGATTGAAGCTGGATTGGCACAAATCCTGTCTTATATGTTGGCAAATCCTAATCAGGAACAGCCGAGTTTTGGCATGATTACTACAGGCGGAAGTTTTATTTTTATCAAATTGGTTCCTGGGGAGTCGCCCCAGTACGGGTTATCTCGGTTATTTTCATTGCTGAATCCGGGTAATGATTTATATACGGTGCTGAGGATTTTCAAGCAGTTGGCTCGATTTTAAGGGGGGTTGTTGGGGTCATGAACCTGCGATCGCACTTCCTCTCACAGGTGGATCATTGTATCCCGATTTCCCCTGTTGTCTGTTTTGAAGCAGACAGTAGATGCATAAACTGGCTTTTTTGTCAAATCTACCGCTGAATGCGTCTAGAAAATTAGGTTATGCAATATAGTTGTAGTATTTAAGCTTTTCTGACGCTAGGGAGAAATAAATAACGCCGGATCAAGGCATCTAAGCGTTTTAAGCAAAAAATTGGCTATAAAAAGGACACAATACAGCATTTAAAATTATGATACTACATCCTCAAACCCAGAGCAAGTCAGGATTTGCCTGTGACATTTTCTGCCCCTCCTAAATCGGATTCGCTTTAGAATATTAAAACGTAAGCGTGAAGACTAAAAGTTTTCTTTATCTGAGTCGGGTGATGGAAACAAACATAGCTAACGTGAGAGTGATGGTTTCCGTTCTACAACACTTGGACAAAGCTAGACAACATTGGATCTTGTTAGACATTATCCGGATTGCTTCCTGCTTCACCCTGGCGGTGTCGGCACTCAACCAGTCCACAGGCTTAAAATCGGACGAAACTCGCCCTACTCAAAGTCAGTAATTGTAGTAATTTGAGAAGCTTTGCTGCTTTAATCCGTTATTTTCAGCGCCATTAAGGTATGCTGGATTTCTCAACCGCCTGCCTTACAGGTGCGCTACTCTTGTAGAGACGCGCCATGGCGCGTCTCTACTTTGTTACGGGGTCTCAAGCCCTAAGATTTTTAGCTTGGTTTTCGCTTGCGTTCATTATAACACAACAACACCTGGACAAAATATCCAACAATGTCCAGAGGTGTCCAAGTTTTTGGTTACAGTTACTTCCCCTTCTCCCCACCAGGGGGGATGGAGTTGGGGTTAGGGGATGAGGGGGAAAAGTAAGGTGCGATCGCTCTCTCCTTGGCACATTCCTAAGACCCAAGGCAAAACCTATCATCTTTTGGGGCGACCCGCTTGGCTTATACCAAGTTGCAGTCTAAGGTAGAATCTGTCATGCTGAGCAAAACGCAGTGAAACGGAGTGACGCGAAGCATCTGCCCAGATTCTGACGCTCGTTCCGACGCTCGTTCCGACGCTCGTTCCTCGCTACCGCAACGCTT